>CALMUA010000113.1 GCA_937872775.1 uncultured Ruminococcus sp. | reverse complement strand
CTGTTGCACATGACGAGTATAAACACTTAACAATTGACGATTTTAAAAAAATAAAGTACAATTATTATTATATATTTTTGCACAATTAGTCAGAATTGGGCCGATGGTATTCCAAAGTAGTAATTTATGTAGCTAAAAAGCAATTTATTTAAACTTAGGAGTATATATTTTGAATTTAATAATGTGTAATATTATTTAAAGAAAAATTTATTTTATTGAATTGGACATATTATTGTAGGCAGGAGTGAAATGATTGATAACGATATATTTATCTTCTATTAATGATAAAGATAATGAGGAAAAATTTATAGAAATATACAAATATTACAAGAACAAAATGTTTAGAATAGCTAAAAATATTTTAAAAGATGATTTTTTGTCCGAGGATGCAGTGCACAATACGTTTATTAAAGTAATAAACAATATGAAAATGATTGAAGATGTAAGATCAGTAAAAACAAAAAGTCTTATTATTACAATGACTAAGAATTCAAGTATTGACTTATATAGAAGTCGTAATAGCGAAAGGAACGATGTGTACGATGCAGATTTAGAAATAGCAGATACTGAAAATATTGAAGACAATATAATATCAAATATTGAATATGAAGCAATTGTAAATGAAATTTTGTTACTCCCTGAAAAACAAAGACAACTTTTATTTTTAAAATTTGTTCATGAACTTGATATTAAGGATGTGGCAGAAGTTATGAATATGTCATATTCTGCAGCACAAAAGGGATTACAACGAGCAAGAGCAAAGCTGATACATAATCTTTCTGAAAAAGAGGTGAAAAAAGTTGAAAAATAATAAGACAGATGTTATTTTGAAAAAGGCGTTATATGATGCTATGAAACGTGAGGTTGATACATATGATGAACCTGATATTGAAGATCATCACTGTTTTTCAGAAGAGTTTGAATTAAAAATGAATCAACTTATAAAAACGCATAAACGAAAACATATAATTGTGAAAAAATTCAGCATGATGGGAGCAGCACTGGCTGCTGTCTGTATTGTATGTATGTGTACACTGTGTACACATACTGATGCTGAACATAATCCATTTATAAAACAAGTAATGAAATTTATATATGGAGGTAGTGAAACGGATATAACTTATGAATTTGATAGTGAAGTCCCGGATAGTATTGAGGAGAAATACTATCCTGAATATATACCAGATGGATTTAAGCTTGAAACATCATTTGAGAATGAAAAAACTATAAATTTAGGATATAAAGATGATAAAAAGAATATTATACATTATAATCAGTGTGTGATACAGGGCTCAAATTTTTCGCTCAATGCGGAAGACACTGAAATTAAGTATATAGATATCAATGGATATAATGGAATATATTATTATATTCTTGGAGCACATAATTTTGTATGGAATAACGGTAAGTATCATTTTTCAGTAACAAGCAATTTAGATATAAATACGGTAGAAAAAATAATAAATTCACTGAAAGTGAAAAAAAATTAAATTCCACAACAGTAATGATAAAGTTGTAACATATCACTAATTTTAAGAATACATATTATGCTGAAAAACTTCATATTATATATAGAGGAAGAGCAGACATCTTCACATAAGGTAAAGGTCTTCTGTATTACATCAGGCTATGTTCTTGATACTGATGAAGGTATAACGGAAATTATTCCTGATGTTAAAAATGAAAAGAAGAACTATGCAATTTTTAACCATGTTTAGTTATTGGAGGTTATTTTATGAACTGGCTTATATTCCTCGGAGGTGCAATGTTAGGAGGAACTATGGGAGTGTTCGCTATGGCACTCTTACAGGCAAACCGATATTTAGATGAATGTCAATAAGAAAAAAGCCGTATTCGGATGTCGGATACGGCTTTACATATAAATACTTTTAGTACAAATTGGGTTCAGATAAACTAACTGTGTAAATGTGTGATGTAGTACAATAAAACTTGATACCTTACGCTCAAAAAAATATAATAGATGGGGGTCTGAACAATTACAATATTATTATGAATATCGTGTTATTGCAAAGATGTAATGGGAATCTATTAAAAACATTTTGAAGTTCATTAGCATAAAAAGGTTTTATACATATTATATGTTATAAGGTGGTGAAAAAATTGATATCCCAAAAAGAATTTATAACAATGTCTCTTGATTTGAATCTGTTTTTCTTAAGGATAATGAAAGAGCACTCTTTTTTTCTTGAAATAGGGTTTACGCCGAGAGATAAAAAGATGGGAGAAAAAGCGGGAATGTTCAGGAAAAGATTTGAACAACTGCTTTCTGAAGCGACAACTCTCGCAAGTGGAAATGTAAGCGCAAACGCATTAAGCTCGCATCAGGCGACTACGCAATATACATTGGAAGCCGAGAGGCTTACAAATTTCTACACTGGAATACCGTTTAACTTTTGTCTTACGAAACGGGAGGAGATGTTGCAGCCAGCCGGTTGCGGATTTCCGCGCACACAAGTGGAAAATGCAGTGGAAAACCTTGACCGCAGAGCGTATCAACTGACTGCAGAACTGGCGACATTTAAAGAACAGCTGCTAGGAAGAGTCCGATCGTGCATGATGTTTACGGTGAATTATCCTTTGCTAATAGAGCATATAATTAGGGAAGCAAGGCACTTCATGAATATGCTTGTTATGCTTTTACGCAGAGAAAGTATAAATAGGCCCGAGGATCTTTTAAATCAGGAATTATTCTGGAACCGACAAATGGCAGAACATGCGAAGTTCATTGCCGGTTTGCTTGACCCATCGGAAGAGGCACTTATCGAGACAGCGAGGATGTTCGGCAGAGAGTTCGACGCGTTGACCGTCGAAGCCGAACAGGCTGCGAGGCAGACAATGGATATAGCGGGCGTTACTGCAGACAGCTGCCAGGGAACTAAAAGGCTGCGGGACTTTAAAGCAACCGGCACAAATGGCATATTGGAGTGCAAAATACAGTCGATAATTGTACCACTGTTGGGTGACCATGTGCTGCGTGAAGCAAACCACTATCTGTGCATAATGGGTATGTGTCAAAACTAAGATGATTAATCGAATATGGAAATCGTCTCATGGTAACATAGAAATAAAATAAAGGGGCTGTGAAAAAACAGCTCTAAGAAACGAAATCCCACTCTCATTTTTTTGAAAGTGGGATTTCGTTTTTTGCATATAAAAAATTTGGTAATTATTCAGGACATCACGATTAACGTAATAAAAAATAGGCATCCTTCTCAAATAAAAAGTTTTCCACAGATAAAAGTTGAAATTATCTTGTGCAAAAATCCGATAGAAAACCCACCTATCAAGTGGTATAATATAATTATAGAAAACTGTGATAGGAGAGTGAATTGAATGTCAGTTGAAATAACACAAGAATTTGTAACTAACATCTGCTCTTAAAATGATTAAGAACCATATGATAAATGTGTATGTTGCTCATTTCGACGAAACCGGTTCTCACGTTGATGGAAAGACAGGCTGGGTGCATGTTGGCTCAGATTCAGAATACACATATCTTTTTTGCAGATATGGAGGAATGATAAATGGCAGATAAGGAAAAACATTGTCCATGCAAACGTATAAAATGTGAACGTCATGGCGATTGTAATGCGTGTGTGAATCATCATCACAATTCAGAAAAAATGCCGGACACATCATGTGAACGGATGAGAAAAAAAGAAGAAAAAAAGAAAATGCGTCCTAACTGATCACAGAGTATTTATTATATCAGGATTTAAATATGAAATCTGCCTTCATAGAGCCGCAACATATTATCCGAGTTATAAATACGAAAAAAATATATTATTTAATATCCAGGCTGAACACGAATATTCAGCCTGTTGCAATATTTTCAGGAGGAAATATACCATGAGAAGAAAAGACAGAGAAATAGTTGATTTTAATAAAATGATTGAAATTCTTGATAAATGTGATTGCTGCCATATCGGACTTATAGATAATAATGATACATACATTGTTCCTCTGAACTTCGGATACGAGGTACATGACGGAATGCTTACATTGTATTTTCACAGTGCATTAGTCGGTAAAAAAATAGATCTGATAGAAAAACAAAAAAGCGCTTCATTTGAAATGGATACAAAACATGAACTGATCACAGGCGAGATTGCATGTGATTATAGTTATCTTTATCAGAGCATTATGGGGAAGGGGAGTATCCAGATAATAAATAATTATGATGAAAAGATTTATGGACTTAAAAGAATTATGTCTCATTATTCTGATAAACATGACTGGAAGTTTGATGACAAACAGGTCAATGCGGTATCAGTTATAAAATTAGAGGTAAAGGAATGGTCATGCAAGGAACATTGATACAAGTGTATTTTCGTTAGTCAATATCTCTTATTGATTCTGATATTCCTTCCTTTTCAATATTTCTTACAGGGAAGACTGAAACAATTATTCCGAACACAAACAATATAATTGATGCGATTGATAAATCAGGCAAAGTAGAAGAATATGATCTGAGCAGTTCGGTTACTTGTACTGCTTTAATGCTACCTTCATCAATTAAATTTACAAATAAAACTGTAGACAGAATAA
>CALMUA010000112.1 GCA_937872775.1 uncultured Ruminococcus sp. | reverse complement strand
GATGGCGGAAGCGGAAATGATACATATGTATTTGGAAAAGAATCCGGAAACGATATAATCAAAGATAGCGCAGGAACCAACAGAATAGTATTCAAGGATTTTGTATCTACAGATATGATACCGCTTTATCCGACAGCAAGTAAATATGATGCAATTCTTGTAATAAAGTCAACAGGACAGACATTAACATTTAAAAATTTCTGTAGTAGTACTTCATCTAGAAATTTTGTTCTTGAATTTGCAGATGGAACAGAAATTAAAGCTGAAGATGAAAACAGTCCGTTCTGTCATGTAGTGGGAACAGAGAATGATGATGCAAGTATTAATTCGATGATAGATAAAACCATTGTTGAAGGACTTGACGGAAATGACGTTATAAATGATGGAAGTGGAAGCAATAAGCTATATGGTGGAAACGGAAATGACACTATAAATGGAAACAGTGGTGATGATTATATTGACGGTGGAGCCGGAGATGACTATATGGATGGCGGAAGCGGAAACGATACATATGTATTCGGAAAAGAGTCTGGAAACGATATAATCTATGATTACTCAGGAACCAACAGAATAGTATTCAAGGATTTTGTATCTTCAGATATGATACCAGTTTATCCGACAGAAAATAAAAATAATGCAATTCTTGTAATTAAGTCAACAGGACAGACATTAACATTTAAAAATTTCTGTAGTAGTACTTCATCTAGAAATTTTGTTCTTGAATTTGCAGATGGAACAGAAATTAAAGCTGAAGATGAAAACAGTCCGTTCTGTCATGTAGTGGGAACAGAGAATGATGATGCAAGTATTAATTCGATGATAGATAAAACCATTGTTGAAGGACTTGACGGAAATGACGTTATAAATGACGGCAATGGAAACAATAAACTATATGGTGGAAACGGAAATGACACTATAAATGCAAATAGCGGTGATGATTATATAGATGGTGGGGCTGGTGATGATTCATTATATGGTGGAAACGGAAATGATACGTATGTATTTAAAAAAGAGTCCGGAAACGATATAATCAAAGATAACGCAGGAACCAACAGAATAGTATTCAAGGATTTTGTATCTTCAGATATAACTGTAAGTTATCCGACAGATAATAAAAATGATGCTATTCTTACTATTCAGTCAACAGGACAAACATTGACATTGACATACTTCCGTTATGGATCTTCATACAGAAATTTTGTCTTTGAATTTTCAGATGGAACAACAGGACATATTGATTATGAATCAATGAAATTAATAATTGATGTTGAAGAAACAGAGGAAGCTGAACCAATGATTAATGAATCAATCATTCAGTCAAATATTGAATTGCTTGATAATATTTACAGCGTAGACAACACTGCAACAGAGTTGACGTCTGAAGTAAGTAGCCTTCTAAATACGGATATTTCAAATGCTATTTCAACAGATGAAACTTCAAACGATGCAATAAGTTTAACAGATATACAGACAATGGTACTTGTTGAAAACATGTCTGCATTTGGCGGCGAGGATAACGTATTTGATAACACTTCATTTACTAATAGTGAATATGACAGCAATGTGATTGATCAGATGCTTGTAAATTCACAGGCACAGTGATATAATTTATAAGTAAAGATTTTTCAGTGCAGCAGCGTTGAACTGCTGCACTGTTCTGTGTAAGGAGTGTATTATATGGAAAAAAAGCAAGACAGTGGTTTGTCATGCTTTATGATTGTTATGAAATTTCATGGTATACCTATCACGATGGAGCAAGCTGAAAACTTGTCAGTGCTCGATCCGGGTAAGAAAACAAGTGAAATAGAGATTATTAATTCTGCAAGAGCGCTGAAGATGAAAGCAAAACTTTTTAAGCTCAATGTATCAAACCTTAAAGAAGTAAAGGCTCCGATAATAGCTAAAAACAATGACGGTGAGTTTTTTATCATAGCTAAATCAAATGAAGATAAATTTATGATTCTTTCCGCTGATAAAACGCAGCCCGAAATAAAAACAAGAACAGAACTTGCACAAATGTGCAGCGGAACAGCAATAATAATAAACAAAAAGGGAATTGTGGACAGAGAAGCTGTTTTCAGTTTTAAATGGTTTATTCCCACTATACTGAAATTCAAAAAAGAATTTATCCAGGTTCTCCTTGCAGTATTCACAGTTCAGATTCTTGGAATACTTACACCTGTAATGACCCAGGTTGTAGTTGACAAAGTACTAGTCCATCACAGTATATCTACTTTAAATGTAATTACATTTGGAATAGTGATAGTTTATATTTATGAACTTATTCTGGGACTAGCAAAAAACTATGTTTTTACTCATACTACAAATAGAATAGATGTTATGCTCAGCTACAGACTGTTCAGGCATTTATTTGCTTTACCATTAAAATATTTTGAATCAAGACGTGTCGGTGAGACAGTGGCTCGAGTAAGGGAACTTGACAGCATACGTAATTTTCTGACCGGAACACCTCTTTCTTCTATGATAGACATCATATTTATTATAGTATACATAGTAGTATTGTTTTGTTATAGCAAGATGCTTACAGTTATTGTTTTGTGTTCAATACCTGTATATGCAATACTTTCAGCAATTGTAACGCCTTTGTTTAAGAAGAGACTTGATGAAAAATTTGAAACAGGGGCGAATACACAGTCATTTCTGGTAGAATCTATTACAGGTGTCCAGACTGTAAAGTCATATGCCCTTGAACCGAAGTTTGAAAAGAAATGGGGAGAACTTCAGGCTGATTATGTAAAGGCAAGCTACAAAACATCAATGGTTTCAGCAACTGCAGGAACTATAGGTCAGTTCATTCAAAAAGTATTTGATCTTCTTATTCTCTTCTTTGGAGCAAAGGCTGTTATGGACGGCAATTTTACTGTCGGTCAGCTTGTAGCCTTCCGAATGCTGTCAGGAAGAGTAAGCGGACCTGTTCTAAGACTGGTTCAGTTATGGCAGGAATATCAACAGGCATCGCTTTCAGTAAAGCGTATAGGTGATATATTTAATACAGCACCAGAACCAATACTTAATTCCAGTCAGACTTCCATGCCAAGAATAAATGGCAAGATAGTATTTGATAAGGTTCATTTCAGATATAATCCTCAGGGTGGAGAAGTTATAAAAGGTATGAGCTTTGAGATTGAACCGGGAACAATTGTCGGAGTAGTCGGAAGAAGTGGTTCAGGAAAAAGCACAATATCAAAGCTTATTCAGAGATTATATATTCCCGAAGGCGGAAAAATATCAATTGATGGAATGGATATTTCACTTGCTAATCCCGCTATGCTCAGAAAACAGATAGGTGTCGTACTTCAGGAAAACTTTATGTTTAACGGCTCAGTTGCAGAAAATATTTCTATTCATTGTCCTTCCGCTTCAATGGAACAGATAATAAGCTGTGCCAAAATTGCCGGAGCGCATGATTTTATTCTTGAATTACCTGATGGATACAATACCATTATCGGAGAAAAAGGTATGGGACTGTCAGGAGGACAGAAGCAAAGAGTTGCTATTGCAAGAGCAATACTTGCAAATCCAAGAATACTTATCTTTGATGAAGCTACATCTGCACTTGATTATGAATCAGAGAGTATCATTCAGAATAATCTGAAAGAAATATGCAAGGGTCGTACAGTTCTGATTATTGCCCATAGATTATCAACCCTTAAGGATGCACAAACAATAATGGTTATTGACAAGGGAAGCCTTGTTGAATATGACACACATGAAAAACTGATGGCACAGAAGGGACTATACTGTCATTTGTACAACCAGCAGCAAAGAGGTGATATTGATGGATAATAAACTTACTGAATATGTTCTCAAACACAGTAAAAAACGTGATGAGGAATTAAAATATGATTTTATGCCATCACTTCTTGAGATCATTGAACGTCCTGCACACAAAGCCGGAACAATAATTATAACAGGTATTTTTACTCTTCTGGTCGCAGCTGTTATATGGGCATGTTTGTCTGAAGTAGATGTTGTAATAACCTCGTCAGGAAGTGTTCAGCCAGTTGGAAATGTTAATGTGGTTGAATCAGCTTCAAGTGGTACAGTTAAATCAATAAATGTAACCGAAGGCCAGTATGTAAAAGCAGGAGATATTCTTCTTGAACTTGATTCGCAGGGTATTGAAATAGATGCCGGACAGCTTAAACAGCAGATTAATATATATGAAACACAAATAGAAGTTTATAATATGATACAGTCTGGAAAAACTTCATCTGATATTGATGTATTAAAATATGATGATGAGTTAAAACCGTTTGTTCAGGTGATTATAGATAATGATATCAGTTATCATAATAATCTTAATCAGCTTGAAAATGAAAAAACAAATGCAGATTTGAATTATCAGCTTGCTCAGATTCAGCTTGAAGAATCTCAGGAATCGGGAACATCAAGACAGGTAAGAGCTCAGGAACTTGTTGTTGAGCAACAGAAAAATGAGCTTAATAAATCTGAAATCGGGATTAATGATTTAAAATCAAAATATAACGCACAGATTAATTCACAAATATCTGAAATAAGCAGCAACCTGCAGGAAGCAAAGGCTAATCTTGAAAAATACAGCTTTTCAAAAGATTATTACACTCTTACAGCACCTGTCAGTGGGTATATACAGAGTATAGCTGTAAACACTTTGGGAGAGATTGTTTCATCTGATGAAAAGCTTGTCACTATTATTCCCGAAAATACTCCTGTTGAGATGGTGTGTTATGTTAAGAATATGGATATAGCAGATATTGGAGTAGGAATGAAAGCAGCAGTTAAGCTTGAAGCATATCCATATAATAAGTTCGGAACTATAGATGGTGAAGTAACATACATAAGTCCTGGTTCATTTTCCATTGAACAACTGGGAAGTGTTTATCTTGTGAAGCTAAAGATGAACAATACAAATGAGAACATAAAAATATTTACCGGCCTTTCTGGAACAGTAGAGATAAAGAAAGGAAAGAGAACTGTTATGGAATATTTCCTTGATCCGATTACTAAAGGGTTTGGTGAAAGCTTGAAAGAAAAGTAATAATGACGGAACTTCCATGGGCAAAAAAATAAAGAAGCCTATAACCTATACTCGTGTTGATAAGTTTTGGGATAAGGTAAAATAACAGTTTAAGGAGGCCGTGTTCATGAGCACGGCAGTAGCTTTTGCCCATGTGCATCTGAACACAGCTTCCTTAAAATATGCAACCGCTAAGGGGTGTGCGTGTTCATCGTTAAAAGGTGTACCGTTACATTGTATCATTTTTAGAACGGCAACAGAGGAAACAGTACACTATATCTCAAGTCGTGATCTTTCGGCTGAAGAATTACTTCATCATGCTAGAATGGAGTGGACTGATGAGTCTATGCACTGGCTTCTGGATGTGCATTTTGAAGAAGACTGGTGTCGAATTGAAGATAGAACTGTTCAGCAGAACTTAAATATAGCACGTAAAGCTGTACTTAATATAGTAAAACTTTTCATAGATCGCACAGAGACAAAACGAGCAATTTCTAAAATTATGATGGATTGTTTACTTGATACAAATTCTATTTTAAGGGTTGTCGGAGAAAACTATGTTAATTTATAGAAATTGATTTCCGTGCAATTTTGCGCACTTGCTATTGATTTATAAAATAATTCATGTTATAATCGGTGTTAGAACTTTGAAAAATAATTTACAGATACAAGGAGGTTTTTTCATGATAGTAAAACCAAAAACAAGAGGATTTATTTGCACAACAGCACATCCAACAGGATGCAGAAAAATTGTTGAAAATCAGATTGAATATGCAAAAAAGAATGTATCTGATACCGGATGCAAAAAAGTTCTTATAATAGGAGCATCAATGGGATATGGATTATCGTCAAGAGTAGCAGCTGCTTATTCATGCGGTGCTTCAACTTTAGGCGTTATTTTTGATAAACCGGGTTTAGAAACAAAAACAGGAACTGCGGGATGGTATAATACAGCAGCATTTGAAGAAATTGCACATGCCGATAACCTCTATGCAAAAACAATAAACGGTGATGCATTTTCAGCTGAAATAAAAGCAAAAACAATAGAAATGATAAAAAAAGATCTTGGAAAAGTTGATATGGTTATTTACAGCCTTGCAGCTCCTAAAAGAATAGCAGCTGATGGTACAATATATAGCTCTGTATTGAAAACAACGGATAAGGACTATACAAACAAGACAATAGATTTAAAGGATAACTCAATAAAAGAAGTAACTATTACTCCTGCGACCGATGACGAAATAATGAATACTGTAAAGGTTATGGGAGGAGAGGACTGGAAAGACTGGATTTCTGCACTTGTACAGGCTGATGCAATTGAAAAAAATGCAGTTACAATAGCATTTTCATATCTCGGTCCCGAGCTTACCCATCCGATGTACTACAAGGGTACAATAGGAAAAGCAAAAGAACATTTATTTAATACTTCAAAGGAAATAACCAAGGAATACTCAGGCATAAAGGCATATATTTCAGTAAATAAGGCACTTGTTACCCAGTCAAGTTCGGCTATTCCGATAGTACCTCTTTATATTGCAATTCTTTATAAAATAATGAAAAAGCAGGGAACTCATGAAGGCTGTATTGAACAGATGGTCCGTCTGTTTACAGATAAACTCAAAAAAGATTCAGCTGTTACTGATGATCAGGGAATGATAAGACTTGATGATCTGGAAATGAAGCCTGAGATACAGGATGAAGTATTGAAAATATGGAATACTATAGACAATGGAAATGTAAACGAAAGTGCTGATATTGAAGGATACTGGGATGACTTTTTTTCTTTGTTCGGATTCGGAGCAAAAGAAATTGATTATCAGGCAGATGTAAATCCTGTTTACAATATTTCTTCCATTGAATAATAAAATAGGCGGTCGATTTATTGAAACTACTTTCTGATAGCTCAAAAAGTTTTTATGCTTCAGTTGTCAGTCTTGTACTTCCTATGGCATTGCAGAATCTTATAAATGTTGCAGTAAGTGCTGCAGATGTAATTATGCTGGGAAACGTAAGTGAAACTGCTCTTTCCGGAGCTTCTTTGGCAGGTCAGATTCAATATATAATGACTCTGATATTTTTCGGAATTACTTCAGGAGCATGTGTTCTGACAGCTCAGTACTGGGGAAAAGGTGAGACTGATGTAATAGAAAAAATTCTCGGTATAGCATTAAAATTTTCTCTTGTTACAGCATTGCTGTTTACTGTAGTGTCAATGCTTTTTCCCGTGCAGTGTGTATCTGTTTTTACAAATGAAAAAGATGTAATAGAGGAAGGGGCTAAATATTTAAGGATACTTGCAATTTCTTATATATTTACATCACTGACAACAATATATCTTAATACTATGCGAAGCGTTGAAAGGGTAGCAATATCAACAGTTGTTTATCTTTCATCACTTGTATGCAATATATCTTTGAATTGGATATTGATTTTCGGAAAATTCGGATTTCCTGAAATGGGTATAACAGGTGCGGCCATTGCGACATGTATATCAAGAATACTTGAATTTATAATAGTATTCTGGTATTCAAACAAGAAAAACACTCCTGTCCATTTTAAATTAAAATATGTACTGAGACATGATAAGATCTTATTTAATGATTTTTTGAAGTATTCATTGCCTGTTATGATAAATGAACTTGCCTGGGGGGCAGGAACGGCAATGAATTCGCTGATAATAGGACATATGGGTAAGAGTGCAGCAGCAGCAAATTCCGTTGCACAGGTAACAAGACAGCTTTCAACGGTTGTGGCATTCGGCATATCTAATGCAGCTGCTATTATGATCGGAAAAGTAATAGGAGCAGGCGATGTAAAAAAAGCAGAATACTACGGAAAAAAATTTACGAAACTTATAATTTTTATTGGAATAATCTCGGGACTTCTTATAATCTCAATACGCCCTCTGATAATTAATTCTGTAATTCTTACAGAACAGGCCGAAGATTATCTTCGGATGATGCTTTTGGTAATGAGTTATTTTGTATGTGCTCAGGCATTTAATACAACTATGGTTGTAGGAATTTTCAGAGCAGGGGGTGATACTTTATTCGGATTAATAATGGATATATCCACTATGTGGGGATGTTCTATTCTGTTTGGTGCGTTGGGTGCATTTGTATTCGGATTGGGTGTTCCTGCAGTATATGTGATTCTGATGAGTGACGAGATAGTAAAAATTCCGCTTAGTACTTTAAGGTACAAAAGAAAAAACTGGCTTAAAAGTGTAACAAGATAAAAAAAATCGTACTGTTTTATAAATCAGTACGATTTTTTTATCAATCCTCAGACTTTGCATATTCAGACGTTACATTGAGGTATTCTTCAAGACAAAGTCGGCGGTCATAAATTTCTTTTGCTTTATCAGATCCTGCATATCTTAAATGCCAGGGTTCATACTGATAGCCTGTGATTTTTTCTTTTCCCTTTGGAAAATGGACAATTAAACATCAATATAAAATGTTGATAAATCGGTACTGTTGACAAATTATGTATTTTATGATACAATAATATAGATTATTTTGCATTTTAAAAAGGACAGATGAATATGAATATTGAAGTTTTAGAAGATGAATTAAAAAAATCGGGTTTACATATTCTATAAGAGTTTATCACACACAAGGAGGTAAAAAAATGATTAGCTGCAAAAATTTAAAAAAAGTATATAAGAGCGGAAACAGTGATTTTTATGCATTGAATAATTTGTCGTTAGATATAAAAGAAAAGGAAATTTGTGTAATTATTGGGCCGTCTGGTTCAGGAAAAACAACTCTTCTTAACGTTATTGGAGGGATAGATCAGGTAGATTCAGGAAGCATAATTGCTGCTGGTGAGTCACTTGTAAGTTGCCCTTATTTTTCCGACAGTTTTTTAATAGACTATACTGAAAATGCAATGTAAGATATTAATATTATACTGCATAGGATTTTAGCTGTCAATCGCTACCTTTTGTTTATGTAA
>CALMUA010000111.1 GCA_937872775.1 uncultured Ruminococcus sp. | reverse complement strand
ACCTTAGAAGCAGGGGACATATTGCCTGAGTTATGATCGAGTAGGAGGCTAACCACCTCACGTTGGACACCCTTGACTTGCGCTGTATCCTTCCCACTGTCGGGCGGATTCGGGACTTTCACCCGTTAGAGACGTGCGTCGTCAGGCACAATAAGAAAACAGGCAAATATAAAATATATTTGCCTGTTTAGCACTTAGTATGCTTATTTAATGTATATTGCATTTAGCACAGTTTGATGATTTATAATATCCATATCCGCCTGTCGGACATTTGTCATTTGCAATCAATCCACTTTTTGAACAGTATTTCTTATATACTACTGTATCACATTCAGGAAATTCAGCATCTGATTCATAACTGTCAGCATATTCACCGAATATGCTATACCATATTCTGGATGAATCGGCGTTTTTTATTGCATCTGAATTTCCGCCGTGAGGATACCCAACCCATATGCCGGATACAAAGTCAGGTGTAAGTCCTATAAAAGTAATGTCACGCCAGTTTTCAGTAGTACCCGTTTTTCCTGCAATCTCCTTGTTGCTTAGTCTTGCAGAAGTACCAGTGCCACCTGATTCATTTATTACAGTCTGGAGAAGCTTGTTCATTACATATGAGGTTTCACCGCTTACTGCCTGTTCACCCTCAACGTTTTCGTTATCTATTATTACTTCTCCGGAATTTGTATCTACGACCTTGCTTATCATGCTTGCTTTATAATATTTTCCTCCGTTTCCGTAAGGCATATATGCATTCGTAAGGTTTATCAACGTAGGCCCGGTTGAGGTACCGCCGACTGCAAGTGATGAATATGTCATATCATCAACAGGATCAAGATCAAGATGAAGGGTTTTGGTTGCAAATCCGTATATAGCTTCGAGTGTATAGTTATGACATATCTGAGCGGGAAGGGTATTTATGGAGCGTTTGAGGAATTATTGTACAGGATTTGTATAGCCTGTAGGAGGACCATTGTAGTTCTGCGGCCATTCTTCTGTCTCCGCAACACCTGCCGGAAGTGCTACATCATCGAACATTGTTGACCACGTGATCTTGTCATTTTCTAGAGCATATCCATATGTAGTAACAGGCTTTATTGTCGATCCGCATTGTCTGTGTGAACGAAAAGCATTGTTTAAAATAAAGCTTTCTTCTTTAGGTCCGATTTGTCCTGCAGTTGCCAGAATATGTCCCTTGTAATCCATGACCACAAATGATGACTGTACTTTTTCACCGTCTTCACTTAGAGGTTGTGGGAAATACGAATACCAATCAGAGTACTTTTCTTCAAGTTGTGACTGCATGTCCTCATCAACGGTAAGGTAAAGTGTATAGCCTCCGTTTTTAAACATATTCATTGCTTTTTCTGAGCTGATATTATATGTTTCAGAAAGATAGTCTGTAAACTCCATAATTCCCATATCAAGTGCGTATGAATTTACATCTGGATTTTCAAAATAGCCTGTATTTTTGGTGAATTTCTTGTAGTCAGGATATTTTTGCTGAAATTCAGGCATGTTTGTTACAAGAATTTTTTCATTCATAGCGTTATCAAACTCGTCGCAGGAAATAATGCCAAGCTCAAACATTTTTGAAAGACAGTATTCCTTACGTTTCATATTATCCTCATAATGATCCGTAAGATTATAGTAGTTAGGTGCCTTTGGAATAGCTGCAAGACAAGCAGCTTCGGCAATAGTAAGTTCAGATGCTGATTTTCCGAAATATCCTATTGATGCAGCTTCTATTCCGTACATATTATAAGTGTCAATCTGATCGAAATATATTTCATTGAGATATGATTGAAGAATATCGTCTTTAGTATATTTTTTTTCAAGTTGCATTGCAGTAAAGATTTCACGCATTTTTCTTTGCCATGAATTCTCATTGTGTCCCGTAACATTTTTTACAAGCTGCTGTGTAATTGTTGAGCCTCCGAAATATGAATCACTCATGTTAAGGGAGGCGAGTGCAAGATTTACAACAGCTGCAGTTGTACGTTTGTAATCTACGCCGTCATGTACATAAAAACGTTCATCTTCTGTACAGACAAATGCATATTTTACATATTCAGGAAGCTTGGAGAGATCTGTCGACAGTCGTATATTATGATCCTCAGGTGTTGCTTTGTATGCAAGCTTATATTCCTTTGTTTCGGGATCCTTTGTATAGACATATGAGGAAAATGACT
Organism: uncultured Ruminococcus sp.; assembly: GCA_937872775.1. GTDB lineage: Bacteria > Bacillota > Clostridia > Oscillospirales > Ruminococcaceae > HUN007. The sequence continues at coordinate 10,515 of CALMUA010000111.1, read as the reverse complement.
GTATTGTGTCTTTAAGTTCAATATTTGTTTTTGAATCTGTAAAGCCCAGAATATAGACGGTTACTACGGTCCCAACTATGGTTCCTGTAATAATAAGTATAAGCAGAATTGAAAATGCTGTAGTAGCTCCGATTGAAATGAGTTTTCCGGCAATATGGTAAATAATAAATAAAGTACGCAAGTTTTTTGATTCAGGTGGTTTTTGCCCTTTGAACAGATCGTATTTCAATTTTGCTATCCTTTGTGCTTTTTTATCAGATTTTTTGCAAGAATGAGAAGATGTTTTTTTTACCATGAACTGATATCAGCTCCTTCAAGATTTATAAGTTGTTTGCATTTACATATTATCTGTGCAGACAAATTAATTCTATCTGTAATTATTATTTTACAAATTTACAGATTGTTTTGCAGTAAAATACATAATCATAAATAAAATAATTATATCATAAAAATTCGATAATGTTAATAAAAAAATAAAAAGTTTACAATTGCTTTATAAATTGATAAAATAACAAGAAAAGGGGGATATTTATTCATATCCGCCCTTTATAATTTATTCAATTGGTGTTGTGATATTTAATGTGATTTACAGTATTCACAGTTTGATTTTTTATACCATCCATAATCTCCACCAGGACATCCAGGATTAGCAAGAAGGCCAGTAGACGAACAGTATCTTGCATAGATTACTTCGTCTTCACCGCATTCAGGGAACTTATTTCCTGTTGCAGCAGCGTTTGCATATGTTCCGAATACACGGAACCATATAGAAGCTGAGTTTGAATTTCTGATAGCATCTGCATTTGTACCGTTAGAATATCCGACCCAGAGAGCCGAAACAAAGTCCGGAGTAAGACCTACAAATGTGATATCACGCCAGTCTTCAGTAGTACCTGTTTTGCCGGCAAGTGTTGTATTGGAAAGCTGGGCTGCAGTACCTGTACCATTTGTAATAACTTTCTGTAGAAGTTTATTCATTACTTCAGCTGTAGCTGCACTTACAGCAGATTGACCGTTCTGCTCATCATTGTCAAATATTGTTTCTCCTGATTTACAGTCAACAGCTTTTTTTATCATGCTTGCCTTATAGTATGTTCCACCGTTTCCGTAAGGAATATAGGCATTTGCAAGATTTATAACGCTCGGACCATGAGCGGTACCGCCGACGCACAATGGTGAATAGTTCATATCGAGATCAGGATCAAGCTGAAGATGCATTTTCTTAGTCGCAAAGTCAAAGATTTCTTTAAGTCCGTATTTATTTGCAATTTGTGCCGGGAGTGTATTTATAGACCGCTTAAGAAAATAGTTTACAGGATAATATCCTCCTGACGGCTTACCATCATAGTTGCTAGGCCATTCTTCCGTTGAGGCTTCACCTTTCGGAAGAGGAAGGTCATAGAAGTATGTGGACCATGTGATCTTGTCGTTTTCAATTGCATAACCATATGTTGAAACAGGTTTTATTGTAGAACCAGGCTGTCTGTGTGTATCATATGCATTGTTCCATCCGAGGTTACCTGTTTTAGGACCTATCTGACCTGCAACACCGAGTATATGTCCCCGATAATCCATAACAGCAAGTGCAGATTGAATCTTTTCATCCTGATCACTTAATGATTCCGGGAAGTTAGTCCAGTCAGCATATGTGCTGTCAAGGTGTGCCTGAACATCGCTGTCAACAGTAAGGTAAAGCTTGTAACCTCCTGTATTGAACATGTTGACACCTTCATCTATTGTTTCAAGTTCGTTTTGTTCTCTGAGGTAATCACCAAACTCAACTATTGCAGTATCAACTGCCCATGAGTTGATTTCAGGATTCTGAAAATCCTCATCACTTTCTGTAAGCTTTGTATATGTCGGGTATTTTGCTTTGAACTCAGGCATTGTTGTAACAAGTATCTGCTGATTCATAGCTTCTTCATACTGATCCGATGTAATTACACCAAGTTTAAACATTTTGGAAAGACAGTATTCCTTTCGTTTCATGTTGTCTTCATAGTGATAAGCAATGTTGTATTCATTAGGTGCTTTTGGAAGAGCTGCAAGGGTAGCTACCTCTGCAATAGTAAGTTCAGATGCTGATTTTCCATAATAGCCTATTGATGCAGCTTCAATTCCGTACATGTTGTATGTTTCGATCTGTCCGAAATAAATGGTGTTTAAGTAAGACTGAAGGATTTCATCCTTAGTATATTTTTTTTCAAATTTCATGGATGTAAAGATTTCATTCATTTTTCTGTCCCAGGTATCTCTGTCATCACCTGTAATGTTTTTTACAAGCTGCTGTGTAATAGTTGAACCACCAAAATACTGGTCGCTCATTCCAATCTGCGATAATGCAAGATTTACAACAGCTGCTCCTGTACGTTTGTAGTCAACACCTTCATGTGAATAGAAACGTTCATCCTCTGTACATACAAAGGCATATTTGACATAGTCCGGAATATCGCTAAGTTCTATTGATATTCTTACATCGTGTGATGCAGGCATTACCTTGTATGCAAGATCATAGTCATTTTTCGCCTTGTTCATAACATATATGTATGAAGCAAAGCTCTGTTCTTCTTCTTTGAGTGGTACTGCCTGTGTGGTATCCATAAATCCCAGAATATATATAGTGGCTACTGTACCAACTATAGTTCCTGTAATTATAAAAATAAGAAAAATTGAAAATACTGTTGTTGCTGCGACAGAAAAAAACTTTTTGATAATATAGAACAGAATGAATAATGCTTTTGATTTTTTGCTTTTCGGAGGCCTTCCACCATAAAATTCTTTTTGCCGCTCCTTTTTCTTATATGCCGAGTCTTCTTTATAGTCAATAATGATCTCATGTAGCTGTTCGTAAATGTCCTGCTTCATCATATGAAGCTTTTCTTTGAATGAACCCGGGGGAGCAATAAAATTGTCAGAGAGGACGTCTTCTTCTTTATTATCCGTACTTACATCATTTTCACTGCTTTTATCCGGATTATTATTGTTAAAATTAATCTGATTATCGTAATCTTTATACTCCTGATAATTGTTTTCAAGTTGTCCGTCAGGCTTTTCTGAATTATTGAGGTTATTATTTTCTTTATTCATGCTTATGCTCCTTTCAGATTGAAGAAATGATAATTACAGGGAAACATCATAGTCTTTAAATGTACATAGTACGGCAGTACCTGTTAATACAGCAAAAAACGACTTATTTGTTAACCTGCATATACATTTCAACAATTAACTTAATTATATCATACAATTTACGATTTGTTAATATGGTTTTTAATTTCAAAAAATATTTTGTCATTAATACTCTTAATTTATAATTTTGTACCTATAATTTGTAGAGTTTGCTGATATAGATATATTTTATTTTTTTGATTTATGACTATTATCACAAACCTTACAATTTGTGGATTTATAGTACCCGTTTCCGCCGACAGGACAGTTTTTTGATGCAATAAGCCCGGTTTCAGCACAGTATGGTGAATTAATAACAGTGCTGCATTCAGGGAAAGACGCACCTGATTTATATTCATCCGCAAAGTTTCCAAAAACATTTTTCCATATTTGTGATGAACTTGCATTATGTATGGCGTCAGGATTTTCACCATTTTCATATCCTACCCACAGTGCAGAAACAAAATCTTCTGTAAGTCCGACGAACATGATATCACGGTAGTTTTCAGTTGTTCCGGTTTTGCCTGCATTTTTTTTATTTTCCAGTAATGCCTGTTTTCCTGTTCCATCCGTTATTACTTCACGCAGCAGTTTGTTCATAATGTATGCAGTTTCCTCGCTTACAGCACGGGAACCATCATACATATCGTTTTCAAGATATACGTGAGGTGATGATGTATCTTTTATACGGTTTATTATGTGTGCTTTATAGTACATTCCTCCATTTCCGTATGGCATATATGCATTTGCAAGATTTATGAGATTCGGACCTGTGCTTAACGCACCGATACTTAAGGAAGCAAATGTCATATCATTTTGCGGATCAAGATTAAGTTTGAGATTTTTAGCTGCAAAATTAAAAATATTTTTAAGATCCAGATCAGCACATATTTGCGCAGGTGCAGTGTTATATGAATCCCTTAATAGCTCATGTACAGTCATACGTTTTCCGGTAAATGAGCCATTGTAATTGTTTGGCCATTGAGTTTCCTGCGCAGTACCTGCAGGAAGGGGGGTGTCATAATAAAAGCTTGACCATGTAATAAAGTCATTTTCCAGAGCATAGCCATATGCAGTAAGTGGTTTAATTGTTGAACCGGGTTGTCTGTGTGCATTAACAGCATTATTCCATCCGAGTGTGGTTTTAGGACCTATGCGTCCTACAATGCCTTTTATCTTTCCTTTATAATCCATAACTACAATTGCTGACTGAATTTTTTCTTCAACAGACTGACCGTCTGAATTTGTAAGACATGCTGTCTGATCCGGAAAATATGTATAATCAGAATATTTTTCTTCAAGATATGACTGAATTTTATTATCTGCCGTCAGATAAATTTCATATCCGCCGTTCATAAATCTGTTTAATGCTTCATCATAGCCTATGTTTTCAGATTCAATCAGATAGTCACAAAATTCTGAAATTGCAGTGTCAATAATCCATGTAGTCGGTTCAGGATTTTTAAAGTCAGATACATACTCTGAAAGATGTTTAAAATCTGAGTGTAGTCTGTTGAAATCACCTGTACCTGCAATAAGAATTTTTTCAAAAACAGCATCTTCGTATATCTGAGGTGAAATTACTCCCGACTCAAACATTTTGCGAAGACAATAAAGTTTTCTCTGACAATTTGCATCATAATCAGCAGATGGGTTTTTATCATACGGCTGTTTTGGAATGGCAGCAAGTGAAGCGGCTTCAGCTACTGTAAGTTCACAGGCACTTTTGCCGAAATAACCAATAGCTGCAGCTTCAATTCCATACATATTATAGCCATCAGGGGTTTGTCCGAAATATATAATATTAAGGTATTTTTCAAGAATCTGATCTTTTGAATACTTTTTTTCAAGACTTATAGCACGAAAAATCTCACGTAATTTTCTCTGTACTGAAATTTCATTATCGGATGTAATATTTTTTATAAGCTGCTGCGTAATTGTTGAACCGCCTGTCATATCCGATGATGATAACCCTGTGTATCTGCATATTTCTTTTATACATGCAATAGCAGTAGTTTGTATATCTACACCTTCATGAGAATAAAAACGTTCGTCCTCTGTGCATACAAAAGCAAGTTTTACATATTCGGGAAGATCATCTGCGCTTATGTCTATCTGAATATTTTTTGTGTCAGGTGTTGCTTTATAGATAATATCATATTCATTTGTCTGATCATTTATGATGTATATATATGAAGAAATTGCTTTTTCTGATTCGGGAAGTGAAAACTCACTTGTGGTCTGTATAAATTCAACTGCATAAATAACAGCAATCAGTGATGAAACTATTATAATTATCATTGCAATAAGTGTAAAAGAGAATAAGGATGTAGCGATAATCATAAAAAATCTTGAAAGTAAGCTTATAAATTTTTTCATAACTTCCTCTTTGGATTTACCATGTTGTTATTTGGTCCGTATACATTATATCATAGAGATAATGTATATTCCAGTAATTTAAATAAAATATTTTTCACAATAATAAAAACAGGCAATACTTTGGTATTATAGTAATAACAAAGATATTGCCTGTCGCAAATAATAAAAATATTTTTTTAAACGTAGCTTTGACAGATAAAAAAGTCGTTTTCAGTTAATGAAAGCTTTAAATTATATCTCAGACAGTAATTCCGAGAATTTTTTTTGCTATATTGATATCATTTTCAGACGGAGAGGGAATACCTTCAAGCTTGTATGGAATACCAAGTTCATCCCATTTGTATTTTCCCATAGTGTGGTATGGAAGTGCATCAATACGCTCAATGCAGCTGAATTTTTTTAAAAATTCGGACAGACTCTTCAGCTTGTCAGGATTAAGGGTGTACTGAGGAATCAGAACATGTCTTATCCATACCGTCTTTTTTATTTTTTCGCAGAATTCCAGTGTTTCAAAGGTATTTTTGTTGCTCTGGCCTGTAAGTAAAATACAGTCATTTTCATCAATATCCTTTATATCAAGAAGAAGCATATCTGATGCCTCTATAGCATTCTGAGATTTTCCCAGTTCAATTGCACCTGATGTATCTATTGCAGTGTGAAGTCCGTGCTTTTTGCATTCGAGTATGATTTCTTCACAAAATTCACTCTGGAGAAGCGGTTCACCGCCAGAAATAGTAACTCCACCCTTATCAATAAAGCTTTTGTATGTCAGAATTTTATTAATTACTTCTTCAGATGTATATGGTTTGCCATTATTGACATTCCATGTATCAGCATTATGACAGAAAAGACATCTCAGGGGACAACCGGCCATAAAAATAATAAATCTTATTCCCGGCCCGTCAACAGCACCGAAACTTTCAAATGAATGTATCATTCCGGATTTCATAATTTAAGCTCCTACATTTTATCGTGGAATGTTCTGTTTATAACATCAAGCTGCTGTTCACGTGTAAGACGGATAAAGTTTACAGCATATCCGCTGACTCTTATTGTAAGCTGGGGGTATTTTTCAGGATGATCCATAGCATCGATAAGAGTTTCTCTGTTAAGGACGTTTACGTTTATATGGTGACCTTTTTCACGTGTGTATCCGTCAATAAGCGTGAACAGATTACGAATTTTTTCGTCTTCTGTTTTTCCAAGTGCATCAGGTACGATTGAAAATGTATATGAGATTCCGTCTTCTGCATAGTCATAAGGTATCTTTGATACTGAAAGCATTGATGCAACACAACCGCTCTTGTCACGTCCGTGCATAGGATTTGCACCAGGTGCAAAAGGTTCACCGGCTTTTCTGCCGTCAGGTGTAGATCCGGTTTTCTTTCCGTAGACAACGTTTGATGTTATAGTCAGTATTGACATTGTAGGAATAGAATTACGGTAAGTTCTTCTTCTTGCAAGACGTTTCATAAAGCGTGTTACTATCATTGTAGCTATTTCATCTACACGGCTGTCATTGTTTCCGAACTGAGGATATTCACCTTCAATTTTAAAGTCAACGCAGAGACCGGCTTCATTTTTTATCGGGGTTACCTTTGCATATTTTATTGCTGAAAGACTGTCAACAACTACAGATAAGCCGGAGAGACCACATGCAGATGTTCTTTTTATATTCTCATCATGAAGTGCCATCTGAATACGTTCATATGAGTACTTGTCATGCATAAAGTGTATGATATTGAGAGTGTTTATATATAGTTTTGTGAGCCATTCACATACATAATCAAGTTTTTCCATTACTTCATCGTATTTTAGCGGACCTTCTGAAATAGGACCTACGCCTTCACAAAGCCTGATTCCTGATTTTTCATCACATCCGTCATTAATTGAGTACAGGAGAGCTTTTGCAAGATTTGCTCTTGCACCAAAGAACTGCATCTGTTTTCCTATTTTCATTGCTGATACACAGCATGCAATTCCGTAATCATCGCCGAATTTTTCACGCATAATGTCATCATTTTCATACTGAATGGATGATGTTTCGATTGAAATTCGGGCACAGAATTCTTTGAAGTTTTCAGGAAGTTTGTCACTCCATAATATTGTGAGGTTTGGTTCAGGGGCAGGGCCAAGATTAATGAGGGTATTTAAAAATCTGTAGCTCATTTTTGTAACCATATGGCGTCCGTCATTTCCTATACCGCCTATTGATTCAGTGACCCATGTAGGATCTCCCGAAAACAGCTCGTCATATTCAGGTGTTCTTAAAAATCTTACCAGTCTGAGTTTCATAATGAAATGATCTACAAATTCCTGGATTTCATTTTCTGTGTATTTTCCTGATTTCAGATCATTTTCGGCATATATATCAAGGAATGTTGAAACTCGTCCGAGTGACATTGCTGCACCGTTCTGTTCCTTTACTGCTGCAAGGTAACCGAAATAAAGCCACTGTATGGCTTCTTTAGTATCATTTGCCGGTTGGGATATATCAAATCCGTATGAAGCAGACATAGCCTTAAGCTCTTTGAGAGCTTCTATCTGTTCAGCAATTTCCTCGAGGTCACGCACTGTATCACCGTACATAGGTTCTGCGTCTCTTGATTTTTTTGCTTTGATTTTTTCTTCAATAAGCCTGTCAACACCATAAAGAGCAATTCTTCTGTAGTCACCTATGATTCTTCCACGTCCGTATGAATCAGGAAGACCTGTAATAATACCTGCATGACGTGCTTTTTTCATATCGTCTGTATATACATCAAAAACACCGTCATTATGAGTTTTTCTGTATTTGAATATATTGTCAATATCCTCGGGGATAGTTTTATTGTATGCTGCGAGAGAACTTCTGACCATTCTTATTCCGCCAAATGGCATAATAGCACGTTTAAGCGGAGCATCTGTCTGTATTCCTACAATTTCTTCAAGTTCTTCATCTATATATCCCGGCTTATGAGATACAATAGTAGAAATAGTATGTTCATCAATATCAAGAACGCCACCGTTATCTCTTTCCACCTTAAGAAGCTCACTTGTTTTGTCCCATAACTTCTGAGTCTTCTCTGTAGGTCCCTTTAAGAAATCTGAATTACCGTCATATGGCGTGTAGTTCCTTGTAATAAAATCGTGAACATCAATGATGTCGTTCCATTCGCCGCATTTAAAATTCATTAAATATCCCTCATTTCTAAAGAATGAATGAAGACTATATCTTGTAGTAATGTCGTTGTACTGACCACAAGATTTATGTTTCGTATAATAATATATCACATTTATTGTGTAAAGTCAATAAAATAAAAATGTTTATAGAAACGCATGAATAATGAATATAATTAACCGGAAATATTGTTTATTTTAAAAAAATATGAAGGTTATATATTGTATGATAATAAAAGCAATTGATGGTCTATGGAGAATATTATGTATAAACAGGCAAAGATACAAGCGGCTGTGCTGAATAATTTGCTTGTAAATTATCTGAAAACATGATATCATTATATCAATAACCATTTTTAAGTGTAAGGGATTCGTCATTTTCAATCCACGTATCTACATCAATTATTTTATATGATGTTTTGTCAGTACGTACGATAACATAGCTGATACCTGCATTTATTATAAGTCGCTTGCACATTGAGCAGGGTTCTATGTCTCCATACAACTCATCAGTTTTTGCATCGTGACAGGCAAGATATATCGAGGCACCCAGCATTTCATTTCTTGGTGCACAGATTATTGCATTTGCCTCAGCATGAACTGAGCGGCAGAGTTCGTATCGTTCTCCCTTTGGAATATTGAATTTTTCGCGCATACAGTATCCCAGGTCAGAACAATTTGCTCTTCCTCTTGGAGCACCAACGTATCCGGTTGAAATTATCTCATCATTCTTTACTATTATGGCACCAAAATTTCTTCGTATACATGTACCTCGTTTAAGAACTGTTTCGGCTATATCAAGGTAATAATTGATTTTATCGCATCTGTTCATACTCAAAGCTCCTTGTATATGTTTTTTAATACTATTATAGATGATTTTTTTATTTAATGCAAGGGCCCTGTGTATTATTTGTTTTGAAAGGAATTTAATAATGAGTGATCTTACAAATTTAAGCTATATTAAAAATCTCCTGAGTAGTCATGATTTTAATTTTTCAAAGGGACTTGGACAAAATTTTCTTGTAAATCCATCTGTATGTCCTAAAATCGCCGAATACGGAAATGCAAAACCAGGATTCGGAATTATAGAGGTAGGTACAGGAATAGGAACTCTTACTGCTGAGCTTGCCAAAAGAGCTGATAAGGTAGTAGCAGTTGAAATAGACAAAAGACTTCCGCCAATTCTTAATGAAACATTAAGTGATTTTAACAATGTTAAAATAATCAATGATGATATCATGAATACGGATATTCATAAGCTTATAAGGGAGGAGTTCAGTGGAATGGAAGTTGCTGTATGTGCAAATCTTCCTTACTACATCACTTCACCTATAATAATGCTGTTTCTTGAGAGTGGTGCACCTGTAAAATCACTTACAGTAATGGTTCAGAAAGAAGCGGCTGACAGACTATGTGCACAGGTCGGAACAAGACAGGTAGGTGCAATCACTGTAGGCGTAAATTATTACGGACATGCAAAATGTCTCTTCAACGTATCCAGAGGGAGTTTTATTCCTTCCCCTAATGTTGATTCAGCAGTTATCCGTATAGATATATCAAAAAAATATAATCTTTCTTCTGATGAAGAAAAGTTCTTTTTCTCCATGGTAAAGGCAGCATTTTCTCAGAGAAGAAAGACAATTGCAAATTCGCTTTCATCAATGCTTGGAATAGAAAAGAAAATTATTTATACAGTATTGTCTGAAATGGAATTACAGGAAAGTATGAGAATTGAACAGTTTGATATGGAAACAATGATCAGTTTTTCATTAAATTTAAAAAAAATATTTCATAATATAAATAAATAATCTG
>CALMUA010000110.1 GCA_937872775.1 uncultured Ruminococcus sp. | reverse complement strand
ATACTATTGAATTTTTAAGATGCACAGTTATTTTTGATGTGCGAAGTTTGAGTATTATAATAAAAAAATACTGGTATGACTTCAGAAATCACACCAGTATTTTTTATTATAGACCAGTAAACTCTGTAATATTGAAAAATTACGTTTCTGAAAATTCATTATCGTCATTATCTTCTGTCATCTCGTTTTCAAAAACATCATCCACATCAAAGGATTCAGAAATATTCATATCCTTGGCGGCTTCCTGAAGCTTTGCTATATTTTCAGGAGTCAGGTTATTTATATCCATATCCTTAATAAACGACATATCCATTCCGTTTACATTTGAAAGATCAATATTATTAAGATCAGGCATCTCCATACCGGTAAGAGTTGAAATATCAGTAATTCCCATTCCTGTAAATGATGAAAAGTCAGGCATTTCTATCCCTTTTTTCTTCATTTTTTCTATTATTTTATTCATCATCTTTGTTGATTTCGAGAGATTTTTCTCCATTTTCTTAGCTGTTTTCTCATCGATATCTTCTGATTTAATTTGTTCATTTATATTGTCAGACATCTGCTTTATCATATCGGAAGGTATTCCTAACATCTGAGCCATGTCCTCCATTTGTGAAAAGTCAAATTCTTTCATCTGCATATATCCTTTCGTTAATGTAATTTCTTTTTAACAATATGAATCCGGAAAACAATCCATCACTTATTAATTTATACATAATGTTTTTTTATTATACCATGACATGAACTATTATTCAATGGTCTGATGCGGGAGATATGAATATCTTATATTTTTTAAACTAAAAAAGGGCTGTAAAAAAACAGCTCTAAGAAACGAAATCCCACTATCATTTTTTTGAAAGTGGGATTTCGTTTCTTTGTATATATATTTTTTTTAAACATTAGCCGAAATATCTTTCAAGAAGTCCCTTGAATGCACAGCCGTGACGAGCTTCATCCTTAGCCATTTCATGAACTGTATCATGGATAGCATCAAGGTTCTGAGCCTTTGCAAGTGTAGCAAGTTTCTTCTTTCCATCGCATGCTCCGTTTTCAGCCATAACACGAAGTTCAAGATTTTTCTTTGTAGAATCTGTTAAAACATCGCCAAGAAGTTCAGCAAACTTTGCAGCGTGCTCTGCTTCTTCCCATGCAGCCTTTTCGTAATAGCTGCCTATCTCAGGATAGCCTTCTCTGTAAGCTACTCTTGCCATTGCAAGATACATGCCTACTTCTGTGCATTCACCTGTAAAGTTCTGATTAAGTCCCTCTATAATCTCGGCATCAACGCCCTTAGCCACACCTACTACATGCTTGTCAGCCCATTGAAAACCTTGTGTTTCTGCTTCTGTAAACTTTGAAGCTGGCGCCTTACACTGTGGGCAAAACTCTGGTGCTGATTCACCTTCATAAACATATCCACAGACTGAGCATATAAATTTTTTCATAGTAATTTCCCTCCATTTTTTATGTTTGTTTTTATTGTTAAGTTTATGTTTTTCTTAACTTGTTTAAAGTATACCACAATAGTGTAATTAAGTCAAGCTTTTTAGAAAAATTTTTAGCTTATATTGCATAACAAATAGTTAAAATTTACAATATATCAGATGTAATTATTGTGTTCAGTAATATAAACCTCTGATACTGATGTTTTTTCTTATTACTTGATTATAATATGATTTTATATTATAATTATTATAAAAATAATTTATAAAATATATTTTCATATGGAAGGAATTATACTATGAAAAAAATTTCAAAATTCGAAAAAATAAGCATTCAACAGTTTACAAATGACTGGAAAGATACATTCGGAGAATGTACAGATGAGCAGATAAGTGAAATTTATGAAAAAATAAAACTTCCTGCAAGAGCCACATCAGGTTCAGCAGGATATGATTTTTATTCTCCGTGTTCATTTGTTTTAAAACCTGGAGAAACTATAAAAATTCCTACAGGAATACGTTCAAAAATAGATGACGGATGGGTTCTGAGCTGCTATCCCAGAAGTGGTCTTGGATTTAAGTACAGACTGCAGCTTAATAATACCGTGGGTATTATTGACAGTGATTATTATTATTCTGATAATCAGGGACATATCATGGCTAAACTCACTAATGATTCAAATACTGACATGACACTTGAACTTTCTGCAGGCTCTGCATTTATGCAGGGAATTTTCACAGAATACGGCATTACAGTTGACGATAATGTAACGTCTGTAAGAAACGGCGGATTTGGAAGTACCGACTGATTCCGTTATTAACAAAGCAGTTATATTTCACACAAATGAAATATAACTGCTTTGTTTTTATTATAATTTATTTTTTCTGCGGACCCAATGTCACAGGATCCTTCATAATATACTGTTTAAGATGTGCCAGATCGGAAATATCAAGTGATCCGTCTCCTGTTACATCTGCAAGTTCTTTTACTTCTTCAGTAAATGTATAATCGCCCAGCAGATACTGACTAAGTAATGTAAGGTCTGTAATATCAACTACTTTATCGTCGTTAACATTACCGTAAATTTTTTGTCCGTCTGATGGTATAGGAATCGATGTATCCTTAGACGTCTGGGGCTGCTCAGGAGTTGTTACTGGTTCTTCTGTAGTAGTTATTGGTTTAGTTGTTGTAACTGGTTTTGTGGTTGTTGTAACTGGTTTCGTCGTTGTTGTAACTGGTTTTGTTGTTTGCGGCTTTTCAGTTACAGGCGGATTTACAACTGTTCCACCATAGTATTCAGTAATGCTTATACTGTTTCCCTTTGTTCCTAATGGCTTCTGATGATCAAGGCTTATGTACTTTCCGCCGTTGGTCTGCCAGAGTGATTCTTCAAACAAAGCGTATTTATCATCATCCCATGTAGCCCAGTCGTTTCCGATAAGTCCGCCTGTATCTCCTGAGTTAGGATTTATACACCAGAATGTATGATTTATACGGTTATCTATCATGTAATCTCTCAGCAGTTCCATCCATTTCTGGTTTTTGCCGCCGTCCATATGTCCGCCCCATTCACCTATCAGAAGTGGTGCAATCTTTTCAGAATCAATATATGCCCATGTATCATACCAGTAGTCATCAAGAAGTGTCTGTGTTGTAAAGTCTTTATCAAACCATGTCTGGTTATAAACGCTCGGACCGTAGTCATGAGGTGAATATACAAGCTGATCGTTATAGTCATCACTGCCGAAATCAATAGGATAATCTCTGACTCCTCTGAGATTTCCGCCCCACCATGCACCGTACCAAGGTGAATTATCTCCTGCATTGAAAATATCAGGAGTATCATATGTATAACCCTTTTCAGTCTTTGGATACTGTTCTATACCTTCAACCATGATAAGAAGGTTAGGATTTACTTCAAGGATAGCCTTGCCACATGTCTCTGCAGCATATTTCCAGTTATTTTCATCCTTTGTATCATCCCATTTTGCCATCTGTTTAGGACATTCAGCAGCATATTCACGTTTTCCGTGAGGTTCATTTTCGAGGTCAAATGCGATAATTGTATCATCATTCTTGAACTGCTCAGCAAGCCATACCCATGAATCTATCCATTCCTTTGTACCTACGCCGCCCTTGCCATACCAGAGTTCCCAGCTATGACCGGAGTTATCTGAATGAGGGCTGTGAGCATCCATCATGATTTTTATACCATAATCCTTGCAGTAGCCAACAATGTACTGGAATATTTCCCAGCTGTTTTTCGTATCTCCATTCTCATCAGCAAAATCAGGATTACATACATGATAAGGCGCGTTATTACTTGCTGTTACACTTGAAACTGCTAATGGTGATCCATTCATCCAGCTTACCATAAGTTCAGATGATATAGGAACTCTTATGAGGTTTATTCCGTGATTTGCTATGTCCTCCAATATATTCTTTACATCATACCATGAGCCGTGGAAACAGTTTTCAGTGCAGTTGAAACCAAACCAGTTTGCACCTGTAATCCATGCTTCATTTCCATAGATATCAACCAGCTTATCTCCATCACAATGAAGCCAGTCATCGTTGTTCGAATCTGCTACAGCATATGCAGGTTCTGCTTTCTGTGCAGGAATTATTCCGCATGATCCTGCAACGGCCAGTAAACATGCAACTGCTGTGACCTTCTTAAATGAATTCATTATCATTTTCCTCCTCAAATTTCTTATAATCAAAACCACTTAATTAACTAAACTCTAACACTACTTATATTATACAATAGCTTTCTTTTAAATGTCAAGATACACATTCAATTTGTACAAAACATCATATTTTACACGAGTATTTTTTATACATTTACAAGTCGGAGTAATTTTACTTCTGTAAAAATGAACATGGCTTCCCATATAAATACACATTGGGGTAAAAAACATGAGTTTTTCATCTAACTCAGGGGAAAATAAAATGAATACCCCTTCCGCAAACCTGGAAGGGGTATTCATACTTACTTGATTATTATATAATTATACTGTTACCATGTAGGTCTTCCGCCAGGACGTCCTATATTTCCGCTGTCCGTTGAAGTACCGGCTGTTCCGGCTACAGTAGCACCTGTTATACTGCCGCCTTCTCCATATCCGTTTTCATCAAGAGTGCCGTCATATGATCCGCCAAGATATATTGAATACTTGCTTGTATCGAGCTGTGATGAGGCATAAACAGCAGCCCCTGTCATATTAATTGATTGAGGCACTTTAATAGCTGAGAGTACATTTCCGTCTGAATCTGCAACTGTTACCATAGTATCTGGTGATAATGCCACTGATGTTCCTTTAAGAAAACCATTTGCAGCTGTAGGTGATACAAACATGTCCTGAGTTCCGATTTCTAATAATGTACCTCCTGTAAAACTGAATTTGTACCCGTTTCCGTCACCTATGTCAACTATACCATTGCCGCCTCTTGTAGGGCCGCAAACAATAACAGTTCCGCCTGATACTGTAATATTTCCGTTTGAATCAACACCATCACCTTCAGCCTGTACATATATATATCCTCCGCTTATATTCAGTATACCTGTAGATGATGACATTCCACCCTGTTCCCATGGATTTGTATTGGCGTTTCCTGACCCGTCACCTCCGGCAGCGTTAAATCCGTCATCAGAAGCTACAAGTCTGATATTTCCACCCTTTACTTCAATGTCATATGCTTCAATACCCTCATATGACCTTGTAATATTTATTCTTCCATCGTTTATTATAAGCATTGTATCAGAATGAATTCCATCATCTGAACTTGCCACAGTCATATCCCCGCCGTTTATAACTATATCACCATTTGAATGGATAGAATCATCAGTAGAATCTACATTTACAGTTCCTCCGTTTAATTCTATTCCACCTATGCCCTTTATTCCTTTAGCACTGATATCAGGTTTTTCAGTATTTCCTTCCTGCATTCCCGGGAATTTTCCACCCTGTGGAGGGGAAGATAAATCTGATTGTGCTGCTTTGCTTCCGGTGTATGTATAAAGATCAAGGTCTCCTCCGTTTATTGTAATATTACGTTCAGCTGAAACAGCATCACCATAGGAATTAACCTTTATTTTACCTCCGTTTATTATTATATTTCCCTTACCATCATCAGTACTGTTTGTTGATTTGATACCGTCACCTTCAGTTGTCTTTACAGTTACACTAAGATTTGAAAAATCAGTATCCCCTGAATCTCCTATCCTGACACTGTCTTTTCCTCGTATACCGTCATTAACTGCTGTTACGTCTATATTTCCGTTAAATATCTTTATATCATTTTTTGAAACAATACCATCTGTGCAGTTTCCTTTTACAATAAGCTTTCCCTTACCCTTTAATTTCAAATCATCCTTTGAATAAATTGCACCTGACTTTTCATCTGCATTTACATAATCTGTTCCGTCAGAAACAGTATTTTCAGTACCCTTCTTTACAGAAATAACACATTCATCACCTATGCTTTCTACATAAACAGGTGAATTGTCTGAGCAGTTGATCTCCGCACCCTCAAGCGAAAGTTCAACCTTTCCTTCAGGATATTTTTCTTTGTCTACATTAACAATTATCTGACCATCATCAAGTTTTCCTGTTATAACATATGTACCCGGTTCATTTATCGTAACAACACTTTCCTCTGTAACCATACCAGTACCTGTAACAGAAACTGATTTTCCGCTTAACTTTATTGTATTCTCCACATCTGTCGGCTCTGACGGATTCTGTGTGTCATCAATAAGCTGACTTATAAGCATAATACAGTCAACAACGTTTATCTGACCGTCACTGTTGATATCAGCATTATTAACAGCCTGCAATTCCAGATTACTCATTCCAAGCAAATACTCTTTGAGTTTGAATACATCTGCTGCACTTACTATGCCATCACAATGTATATCTCCACTTACCATAACATCTGCATTTACTGAATTAATATCAGAATTATTGCTGTATTTTTCTGATACTGATGAATATGATGCCAGCAGTGCTACCGAGAGTACACCGCACACAACAGTCTTACATGTTTTCTTTAATTTTTTCATACATTTTACCTCTTTTCTGTTATTAAGACATTCCATTTTACATACTCATAATTTCAACGTATAATTACATATCAAAATATCATACTCTTGTCTGACTTTAATTGAATTATAAATAAAGATTATGTTTTATTTATAGCATAAACATTAAATTTTACAGCGTATTAGCTGATAATTGTGTGATTATCAGCGGATATATAAATGCCAGAATATATAACAAAATTAATTGTTTCAAATAAAATCTTAATCGTTTTTAACTCTGAAATATCAAAAAAATTTTTAATGTTCTTTAATTACAAAATACACAAATTTAATCTGCTGTATATTTTGTTTTATTAAATATGGGTATGATATTGTCATTTATCATAAAAAAATGCTGTAAAGTCCAGGCTCATTTTAAGATTATTTTAAGAATTATATATTAAAATATAACTATCAACATAAGTACGGAGAACACAAGCAGCAAAGAAAGAAGTGGTTATAATGGCTATAAACACCTTCAAGAGAAAAGAAATCAAATTTATTCTTGATGAAAACCAGTACAATTCACTTAATTCTGTTTTGAGTGAATACATGAATCCAGATGCCTTCTGCGTAGATGGCAAGGAATATGGAATTTACAACATTTACTATGACACACCAGACAACTTTTTGATTCGTGAATCTCTTGAAAAACCTTACTACAAAGAAAAAATACGTTTAAGAAGCTATTTTTCACCAGCAAAAGAAGATGATAATGTTTACCTGGAAATTAAAAAAAAGATTGGCGGAGTAGTAACCAAAAGACGTATTTCACTTACCCTTGCCCAGGCAAATGCATTTATATTTGATGGTGAGCTTCCTGATTTCAGCAAGGACAAAAAGAGTTATATACAAACTCAGGTTTTAAATGAACTCGTGGCATTTCTCAGAAGCTACTCTGTTACTCCGCGTCAGTACATAAGCTATCAGCGTTCAGCATACTTCAGCAAGGATGACAATAGCTTCAGGCTTACATTTGACAGATCAATTACCCAAAGAAGATTTGACGTCTCATTATCTTATCCGAATTACGGCTCGCAGCTGTTATTGCCGGGACAGTATCTCATGGAAGTTAAGATCACAAATGCCATGCCTATCTGGCTTTCACAGAAACTTGCTGAGCTTGGCGTATACAAAGCAAGTTTCTCAAAGTACGGACGTGCGTTTAAATCATATGTAACAGAAACTCACTAACATTATATTTTGGAAAGGATGTATTATTTTGTTTGACTCAATATTTGAAAACGGATTATCACCTCAGGCTTTTATTATAGGAATTATCAGTTCAATTATAGCAGGCTTTTCAATCAGTCTTCTTTATCTTATTACAAATAAAAAAGAAGGTTACTCACAAAGCTATGTATGGACAATTATCATGCTTCCACCGATAGTAGCAATCGTTATTGCATCTATAGGAAGCAATATTGCAAGTTCACTTAGTCTTGCAGGTGCATTTACACTTGTACGTTTCAGAAGTGCTCCTGGAGATCCGAAACAAATAGCTTATGTTTTTTATGCAACTGCTACCGGGCTTATATGTGGACTTGGATTTATATTATATGCATTTATTTTTCTTGTAATTATCGGTGCGATAATTATACTCCTTTATAAAACAAAGTTTGCTTCACCTACAACAAGTAGCATGACATTAAAGGTTACTATTCCCGAAAATCTTAATTACATAGGACTATTTGACAAGACTCTGAATAAATACACATCCTCATGGATGCTTAAAAGAGTAAAAACAACAGAGTTCGGAACCCTGTTTGAACTTATATATAGTGTCGACGTTAACAATACAGCAAATCAGAAAGAATTTATTGACGAACTCAGAACACTTAACGGCAATCTCAGTATTGTACTTGTTCTTTACAAATATGACGACAAGGTTTACGCAAGCTGATTTTAATTATAATAACTCTTTTTCATTTTCATATTCTTAAACAAATACGGGTCGTACTTAGTACGATCCGTATTTGTTTTTTATACGTACAAATCTCTTTCCCATTGATTTTTTTAGTGCAATAAGAAATACAATATCAGAAACGATATATATTATCATAACGGGAACAGAGGTAATCAATGCCGCTTTATATCTGTCAATGTCAAATTTACCGTCTATGCTTATTACTGTCCAGACATCCATAGACATCGAAAATAATACGCCTGCCAGAACTGAGTAAATTACAAGAAACACTTTACTGTCAGTTATTTTCCTATCAGCAAAAAGTCCTGCTATAAATCCCGTGATTCCCCATACAAACATCTGAAATGGTGTCCATGGTCCCTGCCCAAACATCATATTTGAAATTAATGCAGAAATTGAACCTGTAACAAATCCGGATTCTTTTCCAAGATAAAAACCAGTTATTATAACAAGGGCTGTAACCGGCTTGAAAAAAGGTGTAACCGCAAAAACAAATCGTCCTGCCACAATAAGCGATATCATAACAGATACAAGAACTATATCCATAACTCCTTTATCTTTCATATCATATGAAAGATAAAACGGAATGCATGACAATACAGCAGCTGCTGCAGAAATCATTGTATAGCTTCTGTCATTAAGAAATTTTACTCCTGCAAATATTATAAATATTATACCTGCTATTATAATTATATCGGTAATAATAATTTTATTTTTTTTCATTCATCCGGCACATCCTTACGACATCCTCATTTATCAGAATATTCTCATAATATCCACGTACTGAGGCAGCAGCAGAAGTAGTATAAAAATCATTTCCTGAAAAAAATTTTCTTGTTGTATCACATGAAGCACACTCTCCATCAAAAATCAGCGCACATCTGTCTGCAAATTTTGCAGCAAACTCAAGATCATGCGTTGACATTATGACTGTCATCCCCTTAATGCATAACTCTCGGATTTTATCTCCTATAAAATTCTTATAAAATGCATCCATACCCTTTGTTGCTTCATCAAGCAGAAGAATCCGGGGTTTTTGAAGCAGGATTTTTGCAAGTGCTGCCTTTTGCTGTTCTCCTCCGCTTAAGTCAAACGGGTGTCTGCCAAGCAGCTTCTCGATCCCCATCACCCTGGTTATTTCTTTTATAAATTCTGTATCATCTGTCATCTCATTGAGATCTTCCCTCAGTATATCTTTTGAAAACACAAGCTGTGGATTTTGTGGAAGACATGCAATATTGTTCCTGTATAACTGTAATGGTCTTATCTTATCAATCTTTTTCTCATTTAGTGTTACACATCCCCGGTACGCTTTTAATATTCCTGAAATAATATTTATAAGTGTAGTTTTTCCAGCTCCGTTTCCTCCGAGAAGGCAGAGAAATTCTGATTTGTTTACATTCAGATCAAGACCTCTTATTATATCATCTGACGTCCTGCTATACCTGTACCAGATCGGAAGAGCACACGTCTGAACTCCAGTCACATTACTCGATCTCG
>CALMUA010000109.1 GCA_937872775.1 uncultured Ruminococcus sp. | reverse complement strand
CTAAAGCCTCCGGCGTTTCGTATGGCGCAAGCGGCGTGAATAAAATCTCTGTATGCCCATCCTGATAACTTGCGCTGATATAGTTCTGGACATTTTTCGTTTGCCCCGCCATCGGATTATTCATATGGCTGTACATGATTTTATGCAGCTGAAGAATGTAGTTTCTTGAAATCAGAATCGTATCAAAGTTTTCGTGAATGATGTTTAATACATCACGATAGCCCGCAATTTCCTGTTCGTCACGATTTCTTGGAGCAGTTTTTTCTTCGACAAGCTGTTTGATACGTGTGTTTGTAGTTACAATTCCTTCGATTGCATTGGATGCCTCGGTACTCTGGATCTTTGCGATTTCCACAAGCTTTTCCAGATCCTTAGGTCTTTGTTTCAGATATTGTTCTTGTTTTCCAGCTAATTTATAAATGGCAGCAACAAGTCCCAGAATATCGGAATCCCACTTTTCATCTCTGATTGCAGAGTAATTGAATTGTCTCATGCCCTTAATCACTGCTCATTTCGCTTAAAATATACCACACAAAAAGGTCAAAGTCAAGGCATTAAGTGAATATCCCCTTATTTCATTAACAATTCACCTTATGCAAATAATATGAAACACAACATTGAAAATCGTTGCTTTTTGACATAATATGTGATATAATCAAAAATGAATAACATTCTTCGTCTCAGGATTTCATTTTGTAAAGCGTAAAAATTAAAGGGAGGTTTAAAGTTTGAAAAAATATGTTGAGGAATTTAAGCAGATATTAGAAACCGAAAATAAAGAAAAGGCCGTTGAATATGCATTAAATCTTTTAAAGAATAAGAAAATTGACGTTATTTGTTTGTATTCAGAAATACTTGCTCCTGCATTGAATAATATGTATTGCTCTCTTTCTGATAAGGATGTCTGCATATGGAAGGAACATGTTAGAACTGCAATTGTCAGGACAATTGTTGAGTGCTGTTATCCCTTTGTAATTGAAATGAGCGATAAAAACCTCAATAAAGGCTCTGCGGTTATTTTATGTCCTCCTGAAGAATACCATGACTTAGGTGCTAGAATGGTTGCAGACTATCTTAAAATATGCGGTTATAGTGCTGTTTTTGTTGGGAGCAACACGCCTTATTCAGATTTTTATAATGCCATAGAAAAAATTAAGCCTGATTTAATTGCAATAAGTGTCAGCAATTACTATAATCTTGTTGCTACAAAGAAAATAATTGAAGACCTGCGCAAAAAAACAGATAGTAGGATTATAGTTGGCGGCTATGCGTTCTCAATGAATAGTGCTAATGTAGCTATGGTAGGCGCAGACTATTATGCCGAAACTTTTGAGGATATAAAAAATATTGTTGAAAAGGAGGCAAGCATATGAAGCTGAGCCTTAATATAGCTACAAGGTTTTTAAAATCTAATTTATCTCAAACGCTGATTATCATTTTAGGTATTGGTATTGGAATTTCTGTTCAGATATTTATCGGTTCGCTTATTCAGGGTCTGCAAAAAAGCCTTGTTGAAAAAACCATCGGCAGTTCTTCACAGATTACCATTACTTCAGATACTGAGGATAAGCTAATTTATGATTATACATCTCTAACTGAAAAGGTTAAGGGCACTGATTCGAAAATTACAGCAGTTTCTCCTGTTTATGACAATGCGGCACTAATGGAATATAACAATAAAACTCAATCACTTTTAATAAGAGGCTTTGATTTTTCAAAAGCAGATGAAATATATAAAATTTCTGACGCAATTACAGATGGTACAATGCCGTCCGACTCAGGTGAGGTTCTTCTTGGCAAAAACGTGAAGGAAGAATACGGGCTCAAGACCGGCGATGCAATAAATATAATTACTCCTGATAAAAGAACGATTGAATGTAAAATTTCAGGATTTTTCGATTTAAAGGTTGCTCAGATTAATAATAGCTGGTGTATAACGATGACTTCATATGCACAGGAAATTTTCAAAGCGGATGATGTTGTTACTTCATTGGAAATGCAGGTTAGTGATGACGACGTTTTTTCTTCAGATATAATTGCTAAAAACATTAAGTCATCAAT
Organism: uncultured Ruminococcus sp.; assembly: GCA_937872775.1. GTDB lineage: Bacteria > Bacillota > Clostridia > Oscillospirales > Ruminococcaceae > HUN007. Next base: position 23,455 of record CALMUA010000109.1, on the reverse strand, counting down.
CAATGATGGCAACTATAAAATAACCAACTGGAAAGAGCAAAACGAACAGCTTTTGAGCGGACTTCAGGGGCAAAGTATATCAAGCCTTATGATACAGATTTTCGTTATGCTTTCTGTTGTTCTCGGAATTTCTAGTGTGCTTGCAATAACTGTAATGCAAAAGTCAAAGCAAATCGGAATTTTAAAAGCTATGGGAATTAAGAATATTAAATCCAGTTTGATTTTCTTGTTTGAAGGTCTGATACTGGGTGTATTCGGAGCAGTAGCTGGAATCCTTTTAGGACTTGGATTAGCAACAGCATTTACAACTTTTGCACTTAACCCCGATGGAACACCTGTTGTGGCACTGTATATTGACAGCAAATTCATAGCATTATCAGGGGGAATAGCAGTGTTCGCCTGCCTTTTTGCTTCGCTTATTCCAGCGAGAAAATCATCAACACTTAATCCGATTGACATTATAAGAAACAACTAGGAGGCGGCTATGAACAATATACTTGAACTTAAAAATGTAAATAAGATTTATGGAACAGCCGTAAAAACGCAGGTGTTGACAGATATTAGTCTCAACTTTGAAAAAGGTTCATTCAATTCAATAATCGGGCAGTCTGGAAGTGGGAAAAGCACTCTTCTCAATATAATTGGTACCCTTGATACGCCGACAAGTGGAGAGGTAATACTTGACGGTGTTGATACTGGAACGGCATCCAAAAACAGGCTTGCTGATCTCAGAAATAAAAGTATAGGCTTTGTATTTCAGTTTCATTACCTGTTACCTGAATTTACAGCTCTTGAGAACGTGCTAATGCCGTATAGAATAGGCGGCGGAAAAGTTTCAAAAGAAATACTTGAAAAGGCAAAGGAATATCTGACACTTGTCGGACTTGAAAAGGTTATAAACAATAATGCCACAAAAATGTCGGGTGGTCAGCAGCAAAGAACGGCAATAGCAAGAGCAATTCTAAATAATCCTAGTATCATTCTTGCGGACGAGCCTACCGGAAACCTTGATTCTGATTCAACTGAAACAATATATAACCTGCTTAGGGATATTAATGAAAAATTCAGGACAACTTTTATAATAATTACGCATGACCGACATATTGCTGAAAAAGCTGACAGAATTATTGAGATAAAAGATGGGAAAATAAACATGGATATAAAAAAGGCTTAATATAATGACGTTTATTTTTCATGCACATTGGAATAAATTAATCAAAATTGCTCCCTTTGAGTTTTCGGAGGGAGCTTTTTGTAGTAAGCGATAAATCCAACTACGTTAGAGAAAAGTGCGCCCTTGTATCAAGGGAAACTTACTCCACCAAGTCCTCCGCTTCACACCCAAGCGTTTTCGCAAGACGCATCACAACTCCTGCCTGTGCTTTTGAAATATCATTCTGCCGTTGCTCATACAGCTGCACCATTCGGAGCGTTACTCCGGAAGCGTCTGCAAGCTGCTGCTGTGTGAAGCCACGAGCTTTCCTTACTACCGAAAGCTTTGGCGGCTTCTCATTTTTGTGTCTGTCGATTATCTCATCAGCCGCTTCAACAAACTTACTCTCATCTGCCTCGTGAAGAATGTACATACCCATAACCTCGGAAACACTTAACCCGTTTTGTGTCATATCAGAAAATGACAGCCCGCTGTGCCACTGATAATATGCCATAATCCATCCTGCCCAATATTCTTTGCCATGACTTTCGTGTTGAACTGTGGGAGTATTCGGACGACTTCCAGTTGTGATAAAAATGACATCTGACGCAAGCTCAACACCGGACATTCCGCCGTTGTATTTCGGATTGCCAAAGCCGAACTTTTCAGCCACTCCCGAAGTGATAAACATTAAGAAAAACATATCAGGTTCATAGCCGCAGTCACAGATAGCATATTCTAACATATCACCAAGCGCAAGCATAGCATCATCCAAGTACAATTCGCTGTAAGCGTGCGTCATTGTTATCCCACCCTTCCCTAATAATATCGAGAACATACACCTCGTTTTCGATTGCAGTACGGCTCTTTTCCTTGCGAAATTCTTCCCGTGCGCCGTTATCACGTGCAAGCTTTTTCGGATAGTAAAGCTCCTTACCAGCAGGTATACTCTCAATATAAGCAAGTCTATCAAACGCTTTCTCGCTTTTTGCAACAATCTGTTCTCCCAGCTTACCGAGTACCATTGCTTTTTCAAGCTGTGAAAGCGAAATCGTATTGTTCAGAAATGCCGCCGCAAACGAAAAATATGAATCGTCCGCACGGTATCCTATTATTATGTCATAACTTTGATAATCGGGCAAAAACTTTTCCGAGATATATTCCTTTGCACGAATGGCGATGTCACCACTGATACGGAACCTCCTGTTCTCAAGCAGAATTGCAAGCCAGTTGAGAATGTGATACTCGCCGTCCGAAAGACAGAGAACAGACAAACCGTCCGTGTCCAATGCATATTTATTTGCGTAGCCGCTTGTTTCCGATGAACAAGCCCATTCCTTTGCAAGCTCTAAGGATTCTGTACAATAAAAGCCAAGTCCGTAGTCGTTATTTGGATTTCCTTTTCCGAATGTCGGTAGCTCAATTATCATTGGTGAACCGTGATAAATTGTAAGTTCGTTTTTCATAGTCAAGCCTCTTTTCTATATCGTTAAAACGATAGTTCTTCTTTCGCTTATATTATATCGTTATAACGACAGTTTGTCAATAGCAAGCGTGATTATTCATAGGATATGACTGCACGTCAGTTGAAAAAATAATACTTCAAATGTCTGTACAGAGCAAGCTTGTGCCGCAGAATCTGAACTATGAGATTGTCTGAACTTACATTGACGAGAACGATAAAGGAATGTCCGTTTTGGACAACCCCCTTGCAGAAATCAAAAGCATATAAGTAGGGAGTCGTGAAACACGACTCCCTTAGTTAAATTATTTTTTCACTTTTGCCAAAAATGCTGCGACATAAACGTAAACTCATTTCAACCGAACATAATAAATGGACTTTCCAGTACCCTCGCGTTTCAACTCTCCTGAACTGACCATCTTTCTGAGCGAACCCTCGACAGAACTAATGCTGAGTGACGGGCATAACTCCCTGATATCCTGCTTTGTAAACTTTCCGATTTTATTCATTACAGCTTTCCGTACCATGTCAACGGCGGGAAGCTTTTCTTCTACGATTGCAAATCTATCCTCAAAGTCCTTGTATGCGGCAAGTATTGTGCTGAGAATGTACTTTACAAACGGAATAACATCCTCTGTCCCATCATGCCAACCATGTTGAGATTTGTTCAGTGCATTATAGTAAAGGTCTTTGTTCTTCGCAATTTTTGCTTCCAACGAAATATATTTTCCTACAAAAAATCCGCTACGATACAAAAGAAGCGTAGTAAGTAAACGGCTCATTCTTCCGTTGCCATCGTTGAACGGATGAATACATAAAAAATCGTGAATAAATACAGGTATAGCAATCAGCGGTTCAAGCTCCAGATTGCCAATCACTTTATTGTATTCCTCGCAGATTTTATCTAAAGCCTCCGGCGTTTCGTATGGCGCAAGCGGCGTGAATAAAATCTCTGTATGTCCATCCTGATAGCTTGCGCTGATATAGTTCTGAACATTTTTAGTTTGTCCCGCCATTGGATTATTAATATGACTGCACATAATTTTATGAAACTGAAGAATGTAGTTTCTTGAAATCGGAATCGTATCAAAGCTTTCATGAATGATGTTTAACACATCACGATATCCTGCTATTTCCTGTTCATTACGATTTTTAGGAGCAGTTTTTTCTTCTACAAGCTGCTTTATACGCGTACTGGTAGTTACAATTCCTTCGATTGCATTGGATGCCTCAGTACTTTGAATCTTTGCGATTTCCACAAGCTTTTCAAGCTCCTTAGGTCTTTGTTTCAGATATTGTTCTTGTTTTCCGGCTAATTTATAAATGGCAGCAACAAGTCCCAGAATATCGGAATCCCACTTTTCATCTCTGATTGCAGAGTAATTGAATTGTCTCATTCCCTTAATCACTGCTCCTTTCGCTTAAAATATAGCACACAATAATGGTAAAGTCAAGAGATTATGAAAATATGACCTTATTTTATTATAAAAAATAAGGCTAAAATTAAGAAGGAGATATATGCTCTTAAAAATAAAAAAGATGGGTTTTCCAAAGATAAGGCGCCCCCAGCTCAGATAGATTTAAATAGAATAAAAACAACGTCGTTGGACGCAAGAAAAATTCGGCTTTTCCCATTGAGATCGTAAGCCCTCTTACATATGGTTTTTGCTTTATTGGCCTGCGGGAATTACAAAACACGTGTTGGAGTGGGGCACTGCTCAGGCTACTATCTACCCGTGCAGAGTACGTAGTTCAGTACTCAGAATCTTTCTCTGTATTTTTTAGGTGTAATACCAACCTCACTCTTAAAAGTCCGTATAAATGAACTCTGAGACGAAAAACCAAGTGAATAGGCAATTTCAATATAAGTTAAATTTGTGTACCGTAAAAGATTCTGAGAAGTATCCATTTTCGCACGTGTAACAAATTTTTTAATTGGTATACCGACTTCTTTTGAAAATAATTTTGACAGATAAGACGGATTCAGCCCTGTGAGTTTTGAAAGTCCTTTGACAGAAAGGTCACCATTAAGGTTTTCATAAATGTAAGCCTTACACTTTCTGATATGCGGTGAAGCTATCGTATCTGCTACTATTTCGTTTATGCGTTCGGTAAAATCAAGGCACATATCAGCAAAAATTTCTGAAAGCTGATTATCATTGGTGCATTTATCGGCTTTGCATATATAAATATCTGTCAGAGCATAAGCCTCATCATTGCTCATTCCGACAGAAATCACCGTTCGTGCAATTTCATCAGCTTTAAGAATGAAGTAATAAATATTATTGCGTGTCTTGTTATCCGACAGGATTCGATTATTGTCTGACATCTTTATTCTTCCGCTTTCAAGGTGGTTTTTAACCTTTTCAATATCTCCGAGTCTGATTGAAATATAATCATTTGGAACTTGTAAAGTATCATTATCCTGACCATTCGCTTTTTGAGAATATAGAAGCATATTAAGCTCCTGTCGTACTTTCATTATCAATTCCTCCAAACACGCTTTTCTTATACTATATCATGTTTTGTATATAAAAACAATGATTTGAATATAAAGCGCACGCTTTCTGAATGTATAATAGATCCGGAGGTCGATAAATATGTCTAAAACACAAAACATGACAGAGGATAATGTAACCAGAATTATTCTCGGATTCTTTTTTCCAATGCTGTTTTCAAACGCCTTGCAGCAGATATATTCCGTTGCTGATACAGCTATTATCGGAAATGGTATCGGTGACAATGCACTTGCCGCTGTCGGAAATGCAGCCACAATCAGCTTGTTTATTATCGGATTTCTGCAAGGTCTGACAAATGGATTTTCAGTAGTGATTGCACAGGATTATGGTGCACAAGATTACAAAAAGCTAAGAAGTTCTGTTACTCTTTCAATAAAGCTTTGTGTTATTTTCTCAATTATCCTTACTGCCGTAAGCTTAATTTTTCTGAGAAAGATTTTTATACTTATGAGAACAGATGCTTTGATACTTGATGACAGTCTGATATATGGCTATATCGTTTTCAGCGGACTTATTGCTACAACCGCTTACAATATGTGTTCGGGCATTCTTCGTGCTTTGGGTGACAGTAAAACTCCGTTCATGGCAATCGTTGTTTCTTCAGCTGTTAATATCCTGCTTGATCTTATTTTCATATTTGTTTTCAGAACAGGTGTAGGCGGTGCAGCAATAGCAACTGTATTTTCACAGATGATTTCTGTCTTTATATGCGTTATCAGGCTAAGAAAAATTGAGTTTATCAATCTCCATAAGAATGATTTTTACACCGATACTGAAACATATATAAAATTACTGAAAAATGGCTTGCCTATGGCATTTATGAACTCTATTACCGCTGTCGGCTGTATCATTGTTCAATCATTTGTAAACGATCTTGGTGCAGACAGCACGTCTGCATATTCGGTATGCACAAGGTATCTTAATCTGTTTATGCTTCCATCTGTTACAGTAGGATTTACGATCTCTGCATTTACCGGACAGAATTACGGTGCAAAGAAATATAACAGAATAAAAGCAGGCGTAAAGACAGGACTTATTATAGCGGTTGTATCATATATTCTGCTCGGTGCATTGATGCTCATTTTTCCGGATGCACTTGCACAATTTATGTTAAACGGAGATACAGCCGTTTCATATACTTGCTCATATCTAAAAATACTCGGATTTTCGCTGATTGGCTTGAACTTCATTTTTATTTTCAGAAGTGCCGTACAAGGAATGGGACATCCTGTAACACCTATGCTTTCGGGGTTTGCAGAAATGATATTAAGAATTGGAGCAATTATCATTCTTCTCCCCAAAATCAACTTTATCGCTACAGCGTATGCAGATATAATTGCCTGGATTGGTGCACTGTCGCTTAATATGATCGCTTATTTTGTCTTAATGAAGAATAAAAACAATAGTACAAATGATACATAATAAAATTTTATATGTTCTTTAATACCTTCAGATTTATTCTGAGGGTATTTATGTTTTAATAAAATATTTTACCACATTGAACAAAAAATCAAAAATCAGTAATTACAATAAAGGGGGTTATGTCAGTGTACTACAGATTCATATTATTAGTGCATATTAAAATAAGAATTTAAATAAGTATTTTAAAAATATTGACATTCCTGTATGTGCGATGTATAATAAAATTTAATGGGAATGAGGTTCTCCCAAGGGTAACCTGAACCGCTTATCAAAGCTGATGACTTCTGCGAGTTTACGCAGTAACTATCAGCTTTTTTCTTCGTTTACAGGAGGTATTTTCATGCTTACAAGTATAGCCCTTATCTTTTTAATTGGTATGATGCTCGGATGGATTTTTCAAAAGCTTCATTTACCTTCGCTTCTCGGAATGATACTGACGGGAATTATTCTCGGACCGTGTGTTCTGAACCTGATTGACGGCTCAATTCTTGATATTTCTGCTGAACTCCGGCAAGTTGCACTTGTGGTAATTCTCACCCGTGCAGGACTATCCTTAGATATTCGGGAACTTAAAAAATCAGGACGTTCCGCCTTACTTATGTGCTTTGTTCCCGCAAGCCTTGAGATTATCGGTACTGTTATTTTAGCCCCGGTACTGTTTGATATTTCATACACCGAGGCAGCACTTATAGGTTCGGTAATAGCTGCTGTTTCACCTGCGGTTGTCGTTCCGAGAATGTTAAAGGTGATAAATGAAGGTTATGGCACAGATAAGCAGATACCGCAGATTATACTTGCGGGAGCGTCAGCAGACGATGTGTATGTTATTGTTCTTTTTACATCACTTTCGTCGATTGTGTCGGGTGGAAGTGCTTCTGTAACAGACTTTATTCAGATACCGACTTCCATTCTTCTTGGAGTGTTGCTTGGAATTTCAGTAGGACTTTTCCTGAATTTCTTTTTCAAAAAGGTGCATATTCGTGACAGTGCAAAGCTGATTATCATTATAAGCTTGTCGTTCCTCATTCTTGAGATACAGGATTTATCGTCTGATTTTGTTCGTGTTTCAGGCCTCATAGCTATAATGGTTCTTGGAATGACGCTGTTTACAAAATATCCTTTACTCGCAAAAAGACTTTCAGCAAAATACAACAAGCTATGGGTTGCAGCAGAAATTGTATTATTCGTTCTTGTAGGTGCGGCAGTTCAGGTTAACAGTATTACAAGATACGGAATTTCAGCTATATTTCTGCTGATTGGAGCGCTTATATTCAGAATGATTGGAGTATTTATTTCACTTATAAAAACAAAGCTTAATATGAAAGAACGACTTTTCTGTATGCTTGCATATACGCCAAAAGCAACGGTTCAGGCTGCTATAGGTGCAATTCCTCTTGCATTGGGACTTGAATGCGGGAGCCTTGTGCTTTCGGTTGCTGTGCTGTCAATAATCATTACCGCACCGTTCGGAGCATTTATGATTGATCTGACGTATCAAAAATTATTAACACCTGCTAATAATCAATAATATATGACATATGACCTTATATCGCCTACCCTCTTATTCCGCAAAAATCAGGGTGCATCTTTCCTTTACCCAAAAGTGAAATTTTTCTGAAAATATCAGAAACCTCTTGACAAATTAAAACAAAGATGATATTATAACAAACATAAAAGCAATGACGAAGACGGCAGTTAACGATAAAAGTCACAGAGAGCCGCTGTATGCTGAAAAGCGGTACTTTTAAGTTTTTCGTTGCCCATCACTTCTGAGCCGGAGGTCCGAAACTTATGTGTAGGCGCTTCCCGTGATGTCGCGTTAAGACAAGGGATTTGATAGAATCCTATGAGCGGCGTGAAAACGCAATTTGAGTGGTACCGCGGATAAAAGTATTTATTCGTCTCAAACAAATTTATTGTTTGGGGCGATTTTTTATTGCCCTGACAATCTTCTATCTATAAAATCAACACGAAAGGAAGAATAATCATGGGCTATCAGTTAAAGGAAGTTGCAGACAGAATCAGAACTCTCCGCGAAATTGCATCATATTCGCAGGAGGAAATGGCAGAGAAAACAGAACTTACTCTTGAGGAATATGTTAAGCTAGAGGAAGGCAAAACCGATTTCGGCTTTACTTTCATCTACAAGTGCGCTGACATATTCAGCGTTGAAATGAAGGACCTGCTGGAAGGAAGCAGCCCGAACCTCTCGCTTTATACTGTTACCAAAAAAGGTGAGGGTATGAGAATCCACAAGAACACAGGCTTTGTGTATGACAATCTTGCACCACGTTTCAAGGACAAGATTGTTGAGCCTTTTTATGTTACTATTCCCTACGACCCTGACGATAAACCAGCATACAGTTCTCATGACGGACAGGAAATTGACGTTGTAATCAAGGGTAAGCTAGCTATCGAAATCAACGGCAAAAAAGAAATTCTCAATGAAGGCGATACTATTTACTATAACAGTTCCTATCCCCATGCATTGACTGCACTTGGCGGAAACGACTGTAAAATCTACGCTTTCGTTGTAAAGACAACACCTGAGGCCACAAAAGCAGGCGAAGTAGAATTTGAACCAACCATTGTCCGTCCACAGGAAACTACGGTTGCACACAAATTTATAAAGACAAAAACCGATGAAAACGGCGTACTTGAAGAAATTAAGTTCAAAAACGAAAACCACTTTAATTTTGCATTTGACTGCGTTGATAAAATTGCATCAAAAACCCCTGATAAGCTTGCTATGATGTGGGTAGGCAACGACAAGAGCGAACACTGCTTCACTTTCGGCGATATGAAAAAATACAGCAATATGACAGCAAATTATTTCGAATCTCTTGGAATCAAAAAGGGCGACAGAGTCATGCTTATTCTCAAGCGTCACTATCAGTTCTGGTTCAGTATTTTAGCCCTTCATAAAATCGGTGCAATCGTTATCCCTTCTACAAATCAGCTTGTTGAACATGATCTTTCCTATCGTTTCAAGGCGGCTGGCGTTTCAGCAATCGTCTGCACCTCAGACGGTGACGTTTCCCACCAGGTTGATCTTGCTTCAAAGGAATTCCCAGGACTCACAAAAATTTCTGTCGGTGAAAAGAAAGCAGGATGGTCCGATTTCAACAGTGAAATGGCACTGTGCAGCGACATTTACAATCGTAATGAGCATACGTCCTGTGGTGATGACCCTATGCTTATGTTCTTTACTTCAGGTACAACAGGTTATCCTAAAATTGCAACCCATTCCTATAAATATGCGTTAGGACATTATATTACAGCAAAGTATTGGCATAACGTAAATCCTGACGGACTTCATTTTACTATTTCAGATACAGGCTGGGGCAAGGCTCTCTGGGGCAAGCTGTATGGTCAGTGGCTCTGTGAGGCGGCTGTATTCACCTACGACTTCGACCGCTTCATTTCAGATGATATTCTCCCAATGTTCAAGAAATATAATATCACGACCTTCTGTGCGCCTCCTACAATGTACCGTTTCTTTATCAAGGAGGATTTAAGCAAATACGACCTCTCATCTATCGAGTATGCTACAACAGCCGGTGAAGCTCTTAATCCCGAGGTTTATCATCAGTTCTACAAGGCTACAGGCCTGAAGATTATGGAGGGCTTCGGTCAGACCGAAACTACTCTTTCCATTGCAAATCTTGTAGGAACAACCCCAAAAATCGGCTCTATGGGCAAGCCTACTCCCCTTTACGACGTTGTTCTTATCAACGGCGAGGGCAAGGAGTGCAAGAACGGTGAAACAGGTGAAATCTGTATCAGAACAAACAAAAAGGTTCCATGCGGACTTTTCCTTGGATACTACCTTGAGGAAGAAAAGACAAAGGACGCATGGTATGACGGCTATTATCATACAGGTGATCAGGCTACCCGTGACGAAGAAGGCTATCTCTGGTTTGTAGGCAGAATCGATGATGTTATCAAGTCGTCGGGCTACCGCATCGGACCTTTTGAAATTGAAAGTGTTATCATGGAGCTTCCTTACGTTCTTGAATGTGCCGTTACTGGCACTCCCGACCCAGTACGAGGACAGGTTGTAAAGGCTACTATCGTTCTCACAAAGGACACTGAGGGTAGCGATGAGCTGAAAAAGGAAATTCAGAACTACGTTAAAACTCATACAGCACCTTATAAGTACCCGAGAATTGTTGAATTCGTCAGCGATCTTCCAAAAACAATCAGCGGTAAAATCAGACGTGTTGAAATCAGACAGAAGGATAATAAATAAAAAGAACAATGCTGCTGAATATGTCTGCTGAAAAATGCTCACATATTCAGCAGACATGTTTATCCGGTAGAAATGTCATAAAAACAGCCTGCCGTATTAATTCTGATAAAAATTCCATATAGAAATAAAAGGAGATATAATATGTATTTTGAAGATTTAAAATTAAATCAAAAGATAGAAATTGCACCTGCTTATATAGACAAAAAGGATATGATCGATTTCGCGCATAAATATGATTATATTCCGATTCACACAGACGAAGACTATGCCAGAACAACACACTTCGGGAAACTGATTGCCCCGGGTGTTATGTCATTTATGTCTGTGTGGGCAAAGTATCTTGAGTCAGACATTTTCGGTAAAGAGTTACTTGCTGGAAAATCCACAAAAATTGAATGGTTTAAACCTGTATTTGCTGATGATATACTTTCAGCAGAAGCAGTTATTACATCACTTACCAGACGAAACGAGAAAAACGGTATTGTAGAGCTGACTATTTGTGCGTATAATCAGGATAATGTTCTGGTCTTGAAGAATGTAACAGAAGCAATTGTCAAATGTAGAATATAGAATAGTAAGGCAGACGGATTACGGAATACAAAGGATATACAAGACAGAAAATTAAGAAGCTTAATTTTCACTTTGAGTATGATGACTGCTTACGATAATTTTGCTTATATTCGTTACTTAAAAGGAAGATAATTTATTGCTTCTAATTTATAATGACGTTGAGAATTATATTATAGTTCCTAATACGGCTGATACATATCAAATCCACTTTTCTTCAGGACAAAACCCCGAAATACGGAAGAGTAAATACTCATTTCCGTACCCCCTATTTTGTAATCTCAATGCCGCCGACAGGACGAATGGAGAGAATATAGCAGGAATTTTCACCGTAAATGCGGTTCATTTCACCCGCGTACTTCTGAACCATTGAAATTGGAACAAAAGCCTGAATTGTCCCTGCAAAACCGCCGCCGTGAACTCTTACAGCACCTTTGCCGCCAAGTATATGTTTGCTTAGCATAATGCCGATAGGAATTGCCTGTGCATGAGGATCTGACACTGAATACAGATTCTGCAAAAGATTTGCAGAGGAATCACCTGACTGACGGACAAGCTCAAAGAAATATTCCATATTTTCATCTGTAAGCGCTGTATATTCCTGCTTTGCCCGAATGTTTTCGTTAAAAAAGTGAGCAGTTCTCAGAATGGCCCTGTCACCGCACCTTTCTCTGATTTTCGCAATATTGCTGTAAAAGTCATTCTCATTTACATCACGAAGATACTCCTTACCGAAATATTCTGCAACGCTTTCCATTTCTGCACGGACTGCAGCATAATCATCGGTAAGTCCAGAATGACTGCCCTTTGTATCAGTAATGCAAAGACAGTATCCGGATTTTTCAAAATCAAACTGAAGGTTTTTGATTTCCGGGTTTTCGGTATCGTGAAGATCAATGAATACAAGACCTCCCACAGAGCTTACCACCTGGTCCATCAACCCACTTTTTTTGCCGAAATAAATATTTTCCGCATATTGTCCTTTTTTTGCAATTTCCACAGTGTCTGATTTGTTCCCGTTATAATAGCTGTCTATGATCGTGCAGGCAAGGATTTCAAAAGCTGCAGAGGATGAAATACCGCTTCCGATTAACACATCAGAGGTACAATACATATCAAATCCGCCGATTTGGGCACCAAGTTCCATGAATTTCGCAGCAATACCTCTTATTATTTCAGCAGAAGTATCCTTCTTCTCCTTTACATTCAGATCATCAAGAGAAATCATAAATTCATCACCGCCCACAGCATATATACCTTCGCCCTTGTCAATAGCCTGATCAATGTAGTCCCAGATAAATCCTCCCTGATATGCATCATATTTATCCCCAAGGGCTGTAACCTACAAACTCACAGTTCAGCCATACATAAAACGCTGTTTCGACACCTTGGAAACTGATAAAGGTTTTCTTACCGAGCAAGTCTTTATTTACATCAAAAACTTTCACATAGCTACCCACAGGATTTGTTTTATGAGGAATTTCCGGTGGAATAAGCTTTTCCTGTCCCTCCCAGGGATACTGCGTATTAACATACTGACATCTGCCGTAGCCGCTGAGCTGAATAGGGTAGGTTCCATAAGTTTTTCTCCTTTTAATTATGCTTTGCTGGAGTCGAACAGGGCTTTATGATCACCATGCACCTTCCGGGACAGCAACCTATACAATATACAAAACAGGCATATTTAGTTTCTGTGATATCTGCTGACGTATATAACCTTCTGCTTTTGCACGGATTTCGCTGCGGTAACAATACTTTCCACGTCCTCGTCCTATCATCTGCTGTTTATCAAAAATCGGTGTTGCATTTGGGAATGCCTCTGTGTTAATGGCATTCTGGACGAAGCTGTATGTCATAAAAATTATTTCTATAAATCCGGTTTGTTTAACCTTATCAGATAATTCATCTGCCAATGTATCAATAAGCTCTGTATATAGTTTCTTCCATTCAGGCACCAGAATAATAGGTGCTATAAGCATACCTACCTTATAATCTGCTTCTGCCATACTGTTTAGTGCCTTAATACGTTCCTTAAGAAACGAAGTACCTATTTCAACCTGACGAATAATCTCATCAGGATTCATGCTCATTCTGAAGATAACTTTGCCACCATGATCAAGTTTCAATAAAGGTTCCACCATATCGAACTTTGTCGGAAACGTAATATTACCCTTTCCTGCTCTTGCAAACTGTCTGATTGTCCAGTTAAGATTTCCGGTAATCGTATTTTCAAGAACAAGATCACTGTTGCTTCCGATCTCAAAAGTCTGCGGTACACTTGCAGCAGCATCTGTTTTAATAAGACGGCTCATCATCTGCTCCCTGTTTACAAACAGACGAAGATATGAGCATTTATTATAATTACAGACAAGATAACAGTACAGACACATAGCACGGCAGCCCGATGAAGTATATGGCACTAACCAGTCGGATACCTTATGATTTTCTGTATATTTATGAGTTTTACGGATGCCAAGAACAAGGTGCTGCTTAAGATGTGTAAACTCTTTGTTTTCCGAATTTATAAGCTCCGGTATACGGTTATGTGATTCTATTTCTGTCCATTGCAGATATTTGTACTTTTCCAGAAGCTCCTGCCCGAGCGGATAATCAAGTGCCTGTGGTTCGTAATATACCATATCAAACTTTGGTTCCATATTTTATTTCCTCTTATATTATTCAGATTTATCAAAAGGCACAGATTATAAAAATATTGTGACTTTACAAAGTCAGAAAGTATTTTACCTTCGGTCACACTGTACCTTCATTTCTAAGACTTTATTATCTGTAAAAATATAAAGAATATTTAAACTGCAGGATATATTTATTGAAATTAATATAAATATATGGTATATTGAATTATAAACTTACTGATGGATCACGATTTTAAGGATATTTTAAAAATCTGGCCAAGGCACAGCAAATAGGCCTAGTTTGTGAAAATTATACCACTCCGCAATTTTTTCGTAGCTTGTAATATGCATAGCCATCAAAATTTCTTTTGCAAATTCCATCGTAGCTGAACCATTTGCCGTTATAATATTTTTATCGCTGACAGCTTGCTTTGCAATGTATTTTTCATCACCTGTATATGCATCTTCTGCCCATTGTTTCATGTTATCAAGTGCATTGCTTGTATGATATACGTTATTAAGAACGCCCAGCGTACCCAGGAATGCTGAAGCATCGCATATTCCTCCGAGTACTTTTCCCTTTTTGATACAGTCATCTACAAGTACTTTTACCTGACGTGCATTTTCTTTTCTCCATGTCATTCCGCCAATAAGAATCAACGCCTCATAATCCTTTGGTGCTGATTCAATATCGTAGTCCGGTATTACGTGAAATCCTCCTATTGATGCAACGCTGTCTTTAGTAAGTGATACTGTTTTTACTTCATAATTTCCCTGACCTAACGGGGCAATTGCTGATGATATGTATGCTGATTCCCAGTCAGCAAATTGATCCAGTATTACAAAAAGAACTGTTTTTTTCATGTTTTATTACTCCTTTACTTACTTGTTGTTATTTAATATTGTTAAAAAAGCATCATATTGTTAGCCTTATTCAAATATTATACAACCTTACTAATATAAATGTCAATCAATAGAATGGACATATTTTAATTATCGACTCTGTAGAAGCGAGCAGGTTTTTGAGATTACCATGAATCTTCAGGCACAATATGGGATTTGTTTTTATACAAGGTATTTTTTATTATGGTTGATTTAAGATAAAAAAATATAGTATAATCAATATATTAGATTTTTAATATATGGGGGAAAAAGAATGAAAGCATTATTTGTTATTGACGTTCAGAAAGAATATATTGATAAGTATCCGGAAGACTTGCTGCCAAGAATAAATGAACGTATACAGGAAGCACAGGAAAACAATGAACTTATTATTTATGTCAAAAATCTCAGGAAGCTTAAAAGTGGTACAATGTCATATGATTTTGCGCCGGAACTCAGACTTTACTCTGAAAACGTCATTTATAAAGACAAATCAAGTATTTTCTCAAATAACGAACTGGTCAACATTCTTAAAGATAATAATATATCAGAAATAACAACAATAGGAATCGATGGCTGTTGCTGTGTCGCTTCAAGTGCCATTGATGCAGCAAAATCCGGGTATATATCAAATTTCCCTTGCATGTATATAGGCGTACAAAATCATGAGAGATTCCAGAAGAAAAAGTTACTCCTGAAAAAAGCAGGAGTTATTATTAATTAGTAGTATAAGGGATTATATGCTCTTGGAGCCATACATCAGCAGAATGATATATCACTTGTTATCCTTGACCTTATGCTCCTTAACCCGACAAAGGTTTTTTCATATTCAATTCTTTATGATATTTTATTTATCATTCTTAATTATACATCGATTTTTTATTAATTCATATCAATATTTTAAAGATTATTCATTTACAACTATAAATTAATATGATATAATTTTCTTTAAATTAATGAATAGTAGGTAATCAATAATGACATTACAGCAAATGAAATATATAATTATGATTGTTAAATGCGGTTCAATTACAGAAGCCGCCAAGAGACTCTTCATTTCACAGCCAAGTCTATCAAATGCCGTCAGAGATGTTGAAGCTGAAACAGGAATTGAAATTTTTCAGCGTTCAGTCAAAGGAATCACACTTACATCAGGCGGAACAGAATTTTTATCATATGCAAGACAGATAGTTGAACAGGCTGAGCTTATGGAGCAGCGTTACATGGGTAAAAAACTGTCAAAAAAGCTTTTCTCAGTTTCTACACAGCATTACGCTTTTGCGGTAAATGCTTTTGTCAATGTTATTTCAGCACTTGACACTGATGAATATGAACTGACAATCCGTGAAACGAGAACCTATGACATTATAGAAGATGTTAAAAATTTTCACAGTCAGATAGGTATTCTTTATCTTAATGATTTTAACAATAGAGTAATTACAAAACTGCTCAAAGAAAACCACCTTGTATTTACCCATCTGTTTACTGCAGATCCTCATGCTTTTATAAGCTCATCACACCCACTAGCCGGACACAGAATAATTACACTTGATGATCTGGAAAAATACCCGTGTCTTGCTTTCGAACAGGGCGAATACAATTCATTTTATTTTTCCGAGGAAATACTCAGTACTGCCCCGCATAAAAAAATTATTCATGTAAGTGACAGGGCAACACTTTTTAATCTTCTTATCGGATTAAACGGCTACACAATTTGTACAGGCGTACTTAACCACAATTTAAACGGTGATAATATCATTTCTGTTCCTCTTGAAACCGACGAAAAAATGAATGTCGGCTGGATCAAAAATGAAAAATCCGATTTAAGCCAATTTGCAGTCAGCTACATAGAAGAACTCAGAAGACTTGTAGATAAAATCTGACCTGCCCCCCAAAGTTGCAGGGCGACACGAAATCCCTGAATCTATACACACACGTTCCCCCGAAGGTGCAGGGCGACCGGAAAGCCCTGCAAAAAATTTCACCCCGGACCTCCTGAAATAACAAGGTCCGGGGTAATTTTATACTGGCAGAAGCCTGAAAACAGCTTCATAGATCTTCTGTGCAATATACGGCTTATTCATAGTATACAGATGTATTCCATCAACACCCTGTGAAATAAGGTCTACTATCTGATCAATAGCATATGCAATACCTGCATCACGCAATGCAACAGGATTATTTTCATATCTTTCAATCATAGTCATAAATTTTCCCGGCAGTTGTACTCCGCACATTTTAACCATTCGTTCTATCTGCTTTTTATTTGTCACCGGCATAATTCCGGCTTCTATCGGCACATTTATTCCTGCAAGTTCCGTTCTTTCCCTGAATGCATAGAAATAATCATTGTCAAGAAAAAGCTGTGTTACCAGCTGATCTGCACCTACGTCCACCTTACGTCTGAGATTACGTATATCTTCAACAGTATTTTTACTTTCCGGATGCCCCTCCGGATAACACGCTGCAAGAATATTAAAATCACCATTCTGACTGATAAATTCTATAAGCTCATCTGCATGACTGAAATCTCCCGGGACAAAACTTTCTGCAGAAATATCTCCCCTGAGTGCAAGAATATTTTCAATACCGTTTTCTCTGAATTTCTGGAGAATTTCAAGCACATTTTCACGTTTAAGTCCGATACAAGGCAGATGTGCTACACTCTCAATTCCATATTTATTTTTTATATCTGATGCTATTGTCAGTGTTTTAGAACAGTTTGCACCTCCGCCTGCACCATATGTAACACTTATAAAATCAGGACGAAGGCCTGACAATCCGTCAAGCGTTTCATATATTCCTTTAATATCGTCATCAGGCTTCGGAGGAAACACCTCAAACGACATCACTGTACCGTTTTTAAATAATTCAGCTGTTCTCATATCTTAACTCCTTTGAAATAAATTCAGACATTCTGTTTAAAACCATTTTTATCTTACTCACAGAAGACACTGTCTTATATCCAATAATTGTTGTTTTCATAAGTATTGCCTGTTCTTTTTTTATTGTAATCAGTATATCACAGCTTTTGTTCAATAGGGTAACACCATTTAATTATCTATAGTCATAGCTTTTAGCTATGTATAAATTTATTTTTGTTTTTTTATTGACAAAAAAGTTTTTCAGATATATAATGACTATATAAACCAGATCAGTCAAATAGGATGTGAGTTAAAAATGCCTAAATCTTATTCAGAACAGGAACGAAAATATATTGAGACAAGATTAAAGGAAGAAGGTGCAAAATGTCTTGCACAGTATGGAATACGACATACAACGGTTGATGAAATCGTCAGACGTGCCAACATACCAAAGGGAACATTTTATCTTTTCTACAAATCCAAAGAACTGCTTTTGTTTAATATAATCCTTGAATATCATGACCTGATAGAAAGTGAACTTGCCCATGCAGTAAGTAATATCGATCCTGACAAATGTACAGCAGAAGAACTTACCAAAATAATATTTGATTTTTATAAGACTTCATCTGAAAATCCTATATTAAAAGTGCTCAACACCAACGAAATAGAGCTTCTTGCAAGAAAGCTTCCGCCGGAAGTATTAGCAGAGCATCTGAATCAGGACAATTCAATGATAGAAAAGATATTTTCCACCCTTAAAGTAAAAAAAGGCATCGATATAGCATCATTCAGTTCAGCTTTCCGTGCCATTTATTTTGCAACTTTCCACAAAGAAGAAATCGGCGAAGCCACCTACGACTCCGCCATACGTCACCTCATTCTTGGCCTTGTAGCCCAGTTAATGTAAATTGTATGGCACCCCGGAAAGCCTCACCTGTTCTCCGCAAAGAACGAAAATCCCCGAAAGTACAGGGCGACCGGAAAGCCCTACCTGTTCTCCGCAGAGAACGGAAATCCCCGAAGGTGCAGGGCGACCGGAAAGCCCTGCTCGTTCTCCGCAGAGAACGAAATTATCTTTATATTGACTATTTATACATTTTAGTCATACAGTACAGGAGGAACAAATCATGATAACAACAGAAAATCTTAATTTCAGCTACACTTCAAAGCCATTTATCAAAAATATAACTTTCTCAGTGAACAACGGTGAAATATTCGGATTTTTAGGTCCATCAGGTGCCGGAAAAAGCACCATACAGAAAATACTTATCGGAATAATCAAAAACTACAGTGGAAAAGTCAGTGTGAACGGATGTGAAATAAAGAATATTAACAACAGCTTCTATGAGCATATAGGTATTGACTTTGAATTTCCGACTCTTTACGATAAACTCTCTGCCCGTAAAAATCTTGAATTTTTTTCATCCCTTTATTCAGGCAAAAAGCGCAGTATCGACGAGCTGCTTAAATCAGTAGACCTCTATAACGATGCCGATAAAAAGGCCGGCGAATTTTCAAAAGGAATGAAAAGCCGCCTTAACTTCATTAAAGCACTTGTCCACGACCCCGGGCTTCTTTTTCTTGATGAACCTACAAGCGGCCTTGATCCTGCAAACAGCCGTCTGATGAAGGATATGATCATGAAAGAAAAAAGTAACGGAAAGACAATTATAATTACTACGCACAATATGGAGGATGCAGCCGAGCTGTGCGACCGTGTTGCATTTATCGTGGACGGTCAGATCAAAGCAATGGACACTCCTCACAATCTTATTATGAAGAAAAATGCCTATGAAATTATTTATACCTACAAGGAAAACGGCAAAGAAAAAACCGGCAGATGTGTGCCGGAAAATACTGCTGATGATAATATTCTTAAAACGCTTATTGCCCAGAATCGAATATTAACCATTCACTCAAAGGAACAGACTCTTGGTGACGTTTTTATGGACGTAACAGGAAGGAGACTTTCATGAGAACATTAAATCTTATAAAGAGTGATCTGAGATTTATCTTAAAATACGGAATTGCTTTTATTTACATTGCTTTTACGCTTATATATTCAGGTGTACTTTCAGTTATATCCGGAAATGCCCGTCAGATCACCGCTGTAATACTAATTTATACAGATCCGGCTGCAATGGGACTTTTCTTTATGGGCGCATTTATTCTTCTTGAAAAAAGCCAGCGTGTAAACTGTGCTGTTGCTGTAACACCGGTAACTATAACCGAATACATTATTTCAAAATGTGTGTCACTGCTTGTACCCGGAACAATTGTTGGTGCTTTACTTTGTCTGCTTGCTTCACCAAAAAGTATTTTCAGTGCTGTTCCGGCTATTATTTGTGCTTCAGCATTATTTTCAATGTGCGGTCTTATCAGTGCAGTAGGTTCAAAATCACTGAATGGATTTATGATTTCGGTTATTCCGTTTGAAATTATAATATGCTTACCTGCTATCCTTTATGTTTTCAACATCATAAGCTCTGATTTGTGGATAATCCATCCGGGTGTTGCTGCAATGCGTCTGATCATGGGAAATACGCAGCTATGGTATTTGAGCATTATTTCAACTATTCTGTGGCTTCTTATTGCTTTTATTGTCTGCCGTAAATTTATAAAAAGATATTTTGAAGAACTGGGAGGAGGGAAAATTATATGACAGCAATAATGAGTGCATTCAAAAGATTTTTAAGCGGAATTCTTGATGATTTTATGCTGACAGTATGTATTCTTGCACCAATTATTATGGGCGCTGCTCTTCGTTTTGGTATTCCCATACTGGAAAATTTTCTGTGCAGGACATTTTCTGAATCATATATTTTAAAACCATATTATCTTATTTTTGATCTTCTGCTTGTTGTAATGACTCCTATGATGCTTGCATTTTCAGGTGTAATGACTACACTTGAAGAACTCGATAACGGTACTGCAAAATATCTTATGGTAACCCCTGTGGGTAAAACCGGATACCTCACTTCACGTATCTGTGTACTTCCGGCAGCAGGCATTATTTATTCGGTAATTGTAATTATTATCTTTGGAATTTCAGATATAAATCTGCTGATGAATTTTTTATTATCAGTAACAAGTGCTGTGACTGGAATTATCGTTTCATTTCTTGTAGTTGCATTTGCAGGAAACAAAGTAGAGGGAATGGCACTTACAAAGCTATGCGGAATTTTTATACTTGGTATACCCGCCGTTTTCTTTCTTCCGACACCGATATCATATTTATGCGGAGTAATCCCGAGCTACTGGTTTACACTTATGGCAAAAAGCAATAATTATATCTACGCTCTCCCGATACTTGCAACTTCAGCAGTATGGTTCATACTTATATATAAAAAATTCTCCTCAAAACTTGTATAGGATATTTTAAAGATCCATTACCATATACTCATCCGACCCGTTGAAACCTGCTTTTTTATATAATGGCCTTCCGGCTTCAGTAGCGTCAAGGCTTATTTGAGTAACACCGTTTTTCCTTGCTGTATCAATCAGTATTTCAAGCATCTTAAGGGCTATTCCCTGTCTTCGGTATTCTGAAGCTGTATACACATTCATCAGATGTGCTCTTTTACCTGTAGGGTGTGAAAATGTCGGCATCATTTGAATGTAACACATTGTCGCACAGCCGATAACATATTCATTAACAGCAAGCACTGTTGTATGACTGCCATCTATAAAATATTTTCTTGCGTTATTTACAATTGACTCGTCAAACTGATAATCTGCAGTCAGATTATTCACTACTCTTAGCATTTCAAGCCTTATCTTCATTAATAATTCAATATCATTTTCTGATGTAATAATATAGTTCATAAGACATATAAACCTCCGGTTTTAATTGATATTTTAAGTATACCTATTTATTCCTCAAACGTCAAGTGTTAAAACCCCAATTTGCAGGGTAACCGAAAATGTTTGAACCACAAATGTATATCACACAGTAATTATTCTAAGCATATGATGTATCAAAGAAGTTATTTCTTATATGCTTCTTTATATTTCATATGAAAGGAGAAAATTTGTTATGAGTGAAATAGAAGATGAAAAAAAGTGGTATGCCAAGGGGGAACAAATGCCAACTGTTCGGAGTGCTGCGATATATTTACTAACGCTGCTAAAAGGGCTGCATTCGGCTATGAATTAGAAACTGCTGTTTGCGCATGTCATGATATTTGTGTTGAGGATGTAAGAGATATCGGTGTAAAAAACCGCATATTGTACCAATCTATACCATGTAGCCCTGCTCTGCCAGGAGGAGGATGTCGCGGAGGATTCATACCTGATGGTAACCCGATTATATCCAACATTCGTGTAATATGTGCCGATGAAACCCTGAGTCCTTCTACCGGTTGTGATAGAATCAATAATGAAATTGAATTTGAAGTGGTGCTAAATTACGGAGGTACCTATGTAGTTGTTACACCAAAGGATAGTTTCAGTATCTTTTGGTATGAGTTTGCTCAATTTCCAAGTGGAACTTTTTATGCTAATAATACAGTTGGGCTGGGTCTGTTCAGAAAAGAATTATCCGTTATTGATGGTTCCTGCAAAGTAATCATTATAGAATCTGCTGAGGCTATAAAGGACGGAAATGACTGCGTACTGAAGATTGAATACAAAGTTGTTGACAAACTTTGGAAGCACGAAAACCTCTTGGTATCTGCAATCAAGCCTTATGGATCCGAGAACATTACTGTATCCAAGGAGTTTGACTCAAATCATAAAATCGGAACTTGTCCTAACAGCAGTGGACTCTAAACAGGACAACAATAAATATTTTTTTAAAGGTGATTATAATGGATATTGGGCAAACAAATTCCAGAAATTCAGATAATGATTCTGACATTCAGAAAATAAATATTATTGAAGAAATGAACTCTTTGAATGAGAGTATGCGAAATTCATCAAATGAAGTATATAAAGCATCTTCTTTATGGGATAAGCGTTCTGATTCTCATAATAATAACAATAATGAAATAATGATAAAAGAAATGATGAATCATATTATTAAAATAGATGTTACCTTGTCTAAAATAGATGTATCCTTATCTAAAAATGAAACTGCATTACCTGAAACGGATACAGTTTTAAATAATATTGATACAACCTTAACCAAAATGGATACGACATTAGCTGATGTGGATACGATTATACCTAAAATAGATACGGTCATAACTAATATGGATACGATTATACCTAAAATGGATACGATCATAACTAATATGGATGAGTTCTTAATTAAAATGGATACTCTTATAACTAATATGGATATGATTTTAATTAAAATGGATACTGCTCCGAATAATAGAAATATGCCTTTTAATAACAGAAATATGCCTTTTAACAATATGAATATGCGATATAATAATATGAACATGCCATGTAATAACATGAACATGCCATATAATAATATGAATATGCCCGTAAATAATACACAGACTTATTTATCTTATAATAATGAAAACCGGAATGATGAAAAATAATCTCTGTAAATCAGCTTATATAGTAAAATATTCAATTTTATTTATATATAAAATTAAGATAAGGGTAGCGTCATTGCTGCTCTTATTTTTTTAACAATTATACTTGTTACTTTTGCATAATGTATTTTATTTATATATTGGTAATATATTATATAATCAATTACTAGTTTTTTCTGGAGGATAATTTCTAGAAGCATTTCAAGATA
>CALMUA010000108.1 GCA_937872775.1 uncultured Ruminococcus sp. | reverse complement strand
CGATCTTCATATATGGAGGAATATTTCAATTTAAAAAAAGAATAAAACGTTGATATTTTTTATAGTATATGCTGCGTGTCGGAATTGAAAACTCAGATAGGATTTAATATTTTTATGACTTTTAAGAAATTTACGGAATAATGAACTTATCCGGATTTATATATTCATATTTAAAATCTGATAAATTGCAGCAGTACTTATCTGTAATAGACTGCGGTGAACTTATCAGATTTTCTTTTTGCTCATGAGTGAGAGATTTTACAGCAAATTCAAGCTTTCTGGCAGGGGTCTGCGAATCTGAATGCCATACAGCTTCAACTGATATTACCTTATGGCTTTTTGTATATTTTGCTCCGCCTTTAATTATGCCAAGGTGCTGGCGGAGTCTTCTGTTTAAATCAGATGCAATACCTGTGTAGAGTGAATTGTCACTGCATCTTAATATATAAATATACATATATTTGATTATACCGTTGCTTTGGCTGCAATTTCAAGAATCTGGGTAATGTCGGCTGAATTTAATGACACAAAACCACCTGTTTTACTATCGCCGATTCCGAATTTTTCAACTAGCAGAGGAATATCTTCTTCTTTAGCATCAAGCTGATCAAAGTTTACAGGCATACCTATACTGCTTAAAAACTTCCTGAATTCTCTGATTCCTTTTAAAGCTGTATCCTCGGGATTTTCAAAATTCATCTGAATTCCCCATATGCGTACAGCCATCTGAGCAAAACGCATAACATTGTGGCTTAATACAAATTCCATCCATGCAGGCATTACAACAGCAAGACCTGCTCCGTGAGCACAGTCATAAAGTCCTGACAGTTCGTGTTCTATTCTATGACTGTTCCAGTCATGACTTCTGCCTACACCAACAATATCATTATGTGCAACAGTTCCTGCCCACATAATATTTGCTCTTGCCTGATAATTCTGAGGGTCGGATATAGCTCTTGGTGTTTCTTTTATCATAGTAAGAAGCACGGCTTCGCATAGTCTGTCTGTTATTTCAACTTCACTTGTATTTGTAAAATATCTTTCAAATACATGAGCCATTATATCAGTTGCTCCGCATGCAGTCTGGTAAGCCGGAAGAGTACATGTCAGCTGAGGATTCAGTACAGAAAATTTTGGACGCATAAGATCTGAACCGGCATCACGTTTGAGCATACCTTCTTCTTTAGTTACAACTGAACTGCCTGAGCCTTCACTTCCTGCAGCTGCAATTGTAAGAACAGTACCTATTGGCAGTGCTTCAGTGATTTCAGCTTTGTCTGTATAAAAATCCCAGAAATCGCCGCTGTACGGTACACCGATTGAGATAGCTTTTGAAGAATCAATACAGGAACCACCACCGACAGAAAGGATAAAGTCAACATTTTCTTTTCTGCAAATCTCGATACCTTCATAGATTTTTGTATCTCTTGGATTTGGCTTTACTCCACCAAGCTCAACATATTGAATCTGGCTTTTATCAAGAGATTTTTTTACACAATCAAGAAGCCCCGATTTTATTACAGAGCCTGAGCCATAATGTATCAGTACTTTGGTTCCTCCGTATTTTCTTACATACTTGCCGCATTCGTTTTCTGTTTCCTTGCCGAAAATAAATTCTGTAGGGCTGTAAAACTGAAAATTATCCATATTAAAATACCTCTTTCCAATTATATAATATAAACTGATTATTCTATTCTGAATTGACAGAGCAGGTTGAAAATAATTAAATCATAAGTATTATTATAATAGTATTTTTAATATAATTATATCATTTATAAATGAATTATGATATAATATCACTGAGTTATACAAAAACGTGTACATTTTTTAAATTTATATGCGGGAAAAAGATAAAACTTGTTAAAAGGATATAAAAAATTATGAAGGAAAATGTAATTATAAATGTGATCCCAAGAAGAAACAGAAATACAGAAATACTTGTAGATTCATTCATAATCGGAGCTTAGGATGCTGGACATGATGTCACAGTAATATGTATTGGTTCATGCACAATCAAGTGGTTATGCATAAAAATAACACTATAAATTCAGAATGTTATTTCAACAGGTGCAAAATCAGATCTGCCTGTTCTGTAAATTGCATTATTGTATGAAAAAATCATAAGCTTTTGGATTCCTTCGACAGATTTTACGTCACAATCTCCTGCTAATCCGTTTTCATATATAGCTGAAAGATAGTCGGAAGTGTTCTGAAGTTTAAGAAGAAATGAAATGATCCTATCATCCATCTGCTGCATATATACAGTGAAATCTTTAAAACATAAGTAAATTCGCATCTTAATATAGAAATATTCTGAGTAGTCAAGTATTTCTTCGGGTGAAAGAACATGGTCATTCATTGCTGTTTCAAGAAATATGCTAAGCATATCATATTCGTCAATAATTTTTTTTCGTAAAGCATTGAGATTAGCTTTCAAAACTTTCATGGTGTACCCTCCGTATATCATATTATTGATTATTATATCATTTTATTTATTTCCTTTCAACTTTTAAGTGAATTATTAGTCATGCTTTTAACTTAAAATATAAAAAATCAGGTATTAATTTATGTAAATAAAAAAGGACAGTTTTAATATTTTTCAAGAGATAAATTTAAACTTAAAAAACATAGATAGATAATTTTACTATTGTGCTAAACCATATTTAATGATATAATTAAAAAGGTTGTGGAAAAACAAAAATAAGGAATAAAAAGGATGTGTCAGTATGTTTCATGATAAAAAACAGCTATTAAAAATAACAACTGCGTTTTTGGTGACAGCATGTTGCATTATAACTTTGTTACTTCCTAATATTTTTATTGCAGAGAATGCAAGCCATATTAACCATAAATGTGACAACGGTCATTGTATTGTCTGTATTCGTATACATAATGCCAATACAATATTAAACGGCATACACAGTGTGTTAGGTTCAGGAACATATGCAGCTGCGGCGGCAGTATTTATATTTCTGTTTATTATTATTCAGAAAAAAGAGCTTTTTTCTCACGACACACTGATAAGTCTGAAAATAAGACTGGATGATTAAAAAGATCATTTTCAAAAGTGTAAATGATTTAAAAATTTGGAGGTCTTATTAAATGAAAAAATTTATTTCAATTTTATCAGCGGCAGTTATGTTTGCCGGAATTTTAACCGGGTGTAATTCATCTGGCAGTTCGCAGAAAAATAAGGACGGAAAGCTTTCAATAGTAACAACTATTTTTCCTCAGTATGATTTTGTAAGACAGATCGCAGGAGATAATGTCGATATTACTATGCTTCTGAGTCCGGGAGCAGAGAGCCATTCGTATGAGCCTACTCCTCAGGATATTATTAAAATTCAGGAAAGTGATCTTTTCATATATGTCGGTGGTGAGGGAGACGTGTGGGTTGATACAATAGTTGACTCAATGAATAAACCTTTGAATACATTGACTCTTATGGACTGCGTTGATGTTGTTGAAGAAGAACATGTTGAAGGAATGCAGGAAGAAGAGCATGAAGACGGGGACAAGCATGATCACGACGAAGAAAAAGAAGAGGCCGAGCTTGATGAACATGTATGGACTTCTCCTAAAAATGCTATAAAAATGGTGAAATGTATTTCAGATGAATTATGCAGTATTGATGCTAAAAATGCTGATGAATATAAATCAAATACAGAAAAATATGTGAGCGAACTTGAAGAACTTGACAAAAAGTTTGAACAGATTGTATCTGATGGAAAAAGAGATACTATAATTTTTGCAGACAGATTTCCACTCAGATATTTTGCAGATGCCTATAAATTATCTTATTTTGCAGCATTCCCTGGATGCAGCTCAGACACAGAGCCGAGCGCTTCAACTATAGCTTTTTTAATTGATAAAATTAAAGAAGAAAAAATTCCTGTAGTGTTTAATATAGAATTTTCCAACAAGAAAGTATCGGATACAATTTCAAAGTCAACAGGAGCAAAAATGCTTGAGTTCCATTCCTGTCACAATGTTTCAAGTGATGATTTCAAAAATGGAGTAACATACCTTGACCTTATGAATAAAAACGCTGTGGCGCTCAATGAGGCTCTGAACTGAGATGAATAAACATGTCAGTAACTCTTTTGAGTTCTATAGTTTTTCTGAGATGTTTTCCATGATACACAACATGCTCGGATATCCGTTTATTACAAAGGCAATATTTATTGGTGCACTTATATCGCTGTGTTCTTCACTTCTTGGTGTCAGTCTTGTATTAAAAAGATATTCAATGATAGGTGATGGTTTGTCACATGTAGGTTTCGGAGCACTTGCAGTCGCAACTGCTATGAATGTAGCACCACTCAAAGTATCAATACCTGTTGTAATGGCAGCAGCTTTTTGTCTGCTGAGGATAAATTCAAAAAAATCTGTAAACGGCGATGCTGCTATAGCCCTTATTTCTACAAGTTTTCTTGCAATAGGAGTTATTACAGTGTCAATAACTTCAGGAATGAATACTGATGTATGTAATTATATGTTTGGCAGTATACTTGCAATGAGTGACTCAGATGTAAAGATGAGTATAGTTTTATCAATAATAGTTCTTGTTTTGTTTGTAGTATTCTATAATAAAATATTTGCTGTTACTTTTGATGAAAATTTTGCGAAAGCAACAGGAGTTAAGGCTCAGTTATATAATACACTTATTGCAGTACTTATTTCCCTGACTATTGTACTGGGAATGCGCCTGATGGGTGCTTTACTTATATCGAGTCTGATTATATTTCCTTCACTTACATCTATGAGAATATTCAGCAGATTCAAATCAGTTGTAATATGTTCAGCTTTGTTGTCTGTTATCTGCTTTATAGTCGGAATATCAGGTTCATATATTTATGAAATACCGGCAGGAGCAAGTGTAGTCGCAGTAAATCTGATTACATTTATTCTGTTTACAATAGTAGCTAAAATGAAAAAACAATTTAAATAATTATTAAAAATGATTTGATATCAAATTTATGGTCCTGATACAAAAAAAACAATTGTATCAGGACCATTTTTTTGTAAAATGTATTGACAATTACGTAAAAGTGGTGTACTATTATACTAGTGAAGCGTTATAGGGGTGTACTTACCCCTTTTTAAATAATGCTTGTAAATTCATTGCTTTAGAGAAAATTTATAAAATGTAAAGCTATAATGAGAGGATAGAACATAATGGACAGAAATATTTTAAAATTCACAGCGTTGTTGAGCGCTGCTGCATTCCTGTTTACGGGATGTGAATCAAAGTCAAAAGATACTGTGCCTACAGCAAAAGTAGAGGAATACAGTAAAAACGATTTGTACAAAACTGTATCTGTAGACGGAACAGTTGAGAGTACAGATAAGGATACTGCTATTACTACAGAGCTTGTTGAGTATAAGGTAAAGGCTTTGAATTATAAAGTAGGAGATACTGTAAATGCAGGTGATATTGTATGTGAACTTGATACAACAGATCTTGAAAAAGAGATAGCCGATCTTGAAAGTATTATTTCAAATACAGATGTATTATCGGATTATCAGTTTCAGCAGTATCAGAAAGCACTGGAAAATGCTAAAAAATCAGGTGAACTTCAACTTTCACAGGCTCGTAAGGAAATTGAAGATGCAAACGCAGAATATGCAAGAAAAAAAGATGAATACAATAAAAATATTCAGCTTTACAACAATCTTAATGCCGCTGCAGAGGAAAACAAAAATGCTGCACAGAACTGCAGTGACCCACAACAGGCTGAAAGTTACTATGCACAGTATCAGGAAAATATGGGAGCCGCTTCTGAGGCAATGAATGCTTATGAATCCGCTTATTCAGAAATGGTAACAGCGGAGAACAGTATAGCATCATGTCAGAATAATTATGACTCCGTAAAGCTTTCAACTGATAATGATATTGAACAAGCAAAATACAAGGTAGACACATACTCAATTTCATCAGGAAATACCTCAGAAAACAAAGAAAAACTGGATAGACTCAAAAGATTCCTTGAAAATTCAAAAATAAAGGCAGTAAAAAGCGGTATTGTTTCAACCGTAACTGCAGAAGTCGGAAAGATATGCTCTAACGGTGCAGTTATGACAACTCAGAGCACATCAGATATATGTATTCATGTTACAATAAAAGAAGAGGATCTTCTTTCTGTAAAAAGTGGAATGAAAGCATTGGTTACAACCAGTGCCACAGGAAATAAAGAATTTGAAGGAACGGTTGACAGAATTCTTGATATAAAATCACAGAACGGATTTGACGGATACATCACAATAAATGATACTGACGATTTCAGAATAGGTATGACAACAAAGGTGAAAATTGTAACAACAGATGAAAGTGATGTGTTATCTGTAAATAACATATCACTGTTTACCAATGATGAAGGAAAGACATGTGTATATGAAGCAGTAAAGCAGAGCAATGATTCATATACAGTAACAGAAACAGTTGTTTCAATTCAAACCAAAACACCGAAGTATACAGAAATAACAGCTGATTCACTTCAGGAGGGGGACCTTATACTGACTGATCCAAAAAAACATTCAGATGGTGATAAAGTTCAGATAAGTAAGGCTGAGAAAAAATCAGAAACAGGTGAAGATAATGCCAGAACAGAATAACAAAGCAGTAATTGACATGACAGGTATTATCAAAAGATATTATATCGGTATGCCAAATGAACTTCAGATACTAAACGGAATAAGCCTTAAAATAAATGAAGGAGAATTTGTAGCCATTGTTGGTGAGTCCGGTTCGGGCAAAAGTACAATGATGAATATTATCGGAGCACTTGACAGACCAACAGAAGGAAAATATTTGTTTAACGGAGAAGACATAAGTTCGTTGAGTGATAAAAAACTGAGTCTAATAAGAAATAAAGAAATAGGGTTTGTATTTCAGAACTTTAACCTGATTCCGAGAACATCAGCTCAGAAAAATATTGAACTGCCTATGATGTATGCCGGAAAGGGAAGAAAAGAGAGAGCCAAAAAAGCGATGGAGCTTCTTGGAATAGTTGGAATGGAGGAAAGGGCTGACCATAATCCTAACGAACTTTCAGGTGGACAGAAGCAACGTGTGGCAATAGCAAGAGCAATGGCAAACGATCCTTCACTTATTCTTGCTGATGAACCTACAGGTGCACTTGATACAAAGACCGGTCGTGTTGTAATGGATATATTTCATAAACTTCACAAGAGCGGAAAGACAATAGTACTTATAACTCACAGTCCGGAGCTTGCAAAGGAAACACAGAGAATAATAACCATTTCGGATGGAAGCGTTGTTTCCGATACCGGGGGTGCAGTAAATGAAAATTTTTGAAAATATAAGATATGCAGTAGGAGCTATTCTTCTTAATAAAAAGCGCTCATTTCTTACAATGATAGGTATCATAGTGGGACTTAGTGCTGTAATAACAATTGTATCTGTCGGAGACACGATAACAACGGTAATGAATGAATTTTTCATGAGTACGTTCGGAGGAAATAATATCCATGTTTGTTCATACAGCGACAGCAATGATTCTGGGGATTCTTATAAGTATGCAATTACACAGGATGAAACATCACATATCTTAGACAATGGACCTGATTCAATCGTCGATGTACTTCAGCAGTCAGCATATTCTTATAAAGGAAAAGCATTTATTGATGATAATATGTACTCTGCTGCTTCTTTATCCGGTGTGTCCTCCGGATATGCAAAAAGCAGTAATATGAAGATGGTTGAAGGAAGATTTATAAATAGAAAAGATTGTCAGGAGAAAAAAGCAGCCGTCGTTATTTCTGATGTTGCGGCGGAAAATTGTTTTGGGTCAGCAAAAAATGCAATAGGGAAGAGTATTCTTATTCAGGGGAAGATTCCAGATCAAATACCACAGGATACAGATGAAATGCCACAGAACGATAAATTCACAATAAATACCACAGTTTATACAAACTGCGTTGTAGTCGGAGTATACAAATATGAAGATAAACAGGGAAAATTAAAAAATATTGATAATAAGAGATCATTTTTAACAAACGTTTACTGCCCGTATTCATATCTGAACTATGTAAGCGGAATTGAAACAAATGATATCACATATAACTTTATTCAGGTTGCATGTGAAGACAATACGCATCTGGATGAGGTTGAAATGTATCTTTATGATTTTCTTGATTCAAGATTTCAGGACAGTGACAATTACGAGTATATGGTACTGGACATAAGAGAAGACTTAAAAGATATTTCCATGGTGGTTACTGTTGTAACTATAGTATTTATACTGGTTGCAGCAATATCGTTGATCGTTGGTGGAATAGGGCTTATGAACACAATGCTTGTAAGTATTACAGAGAGAACAAAAGAAATTGGTATAAAAAAAGCACTTGGAGCGAAGAAGAATACAATAAGAGCACAATTTCTGACTGAGTCCGTAATAATATGCCTTATTGCATGTGCTGTCGGTGTCTTCTGCGGAACACTTATCGGTATGATCATTGAGCTAAATATAGATAAAATCATTGATCTTATCAAAAATGATACAATAGTTTATTTTCTTAAAAATACAGATATAAAAATTACACCTTCAGCAGGTGCAGTTATAATTTCGGTTATTTTCTCCGTAACTGTCGGAGTAATATTCGGATATTACCCTGCAAATAAAGGCGCTAAAATGCAGCCTGTTGATGCATTGAGATATGAATAAATCCGGAAAGGAATCAGCTTAGATGAAAAAAATAAGAATGGGAAGAAAAGGCAGAAAAATCAGAAGTATAATAGCCGGTGTAGCTGTATTGGCTCTGTTGGGATGGTTTGCTTCATTAAAAATAAACCTTGAAGCACAGGTAAATAACTATGATTTTGTTGTTCCTTTGGAAACAAGAGATATAAGTCAGGCAATAAATACAAACGGAACTGTGGTAATGTGTTACTCAAGCGTTATAACAGCTGATGTTTCGCAAAAAGTAAAAACTGTTCATGTAAGAGCAGGAGATATGGTCAGATCAGGAGATGTGCTCTGCGAGTTTGAATCTGGAAATATTGATGATCAGATTTCAAAACTTGAGAAACTTATAAATGACACAAGATCACTTGAACAAATGTCTGATTCAAATTCAGCAAACAGTGTTGCTTATGCTGAGAAATCTAATGAGATTACTCTTCAAAGGGCTTCTGTATCACTTGATGCTGCAAAAAAAGAATATGATATAGCAAATTCAAAATATGGAGAGTATTATTCAAAGTATATGGCAGCTTCTGAACAGGCAGATATTGAGTTGTATTATGGAATGTATAAAAAATATGAAACGAGTCTCGATTCATTGCAAAAAAATATTGATGCATGTCAGATGGCTTATGATAATGCAAAATTTCAGGCAAACCAGACTGTAGACGAAGCACACAGTCAAAATGACATGCAGAATCTTCAGATTTCTGATACTGCTGAATATGAGAAAAATCTTGAGCAGCTTAATAAAGAAAAAGAAAACCTTATTATCAGAGCCACTGAGGATGGTGTAATTTCGGATTGTTTTGTCTGTGACGGAATGTACCCGGAAAACAGAGAACTTTTTAAAATGGGTCAGCTCGGAAAGTACAAAATAGACGCAAAAATCTTCAGCAAAGATATACTCAATATACATGAAGGCATGGAAGCGGTATTTACTACACAGCTTACCGGAAGTGATGAAATAAAAGGTAAGGTAACAAATGTATCTGAAGTCTATACAGATGGTGCCTATCATGCAGATATAGAGATTGATGATCCTGAGATGATATCTGTTTTGAAACCAAATATAGATGCTTTTGTGAGAATATTAGTTTCCAATAAAGAAGCAGTTAAGGCAGTGTCCTATGACTCAGTATTTACAGGTGAAGATGGTAATTGTTATGTATATCGTGCTCGTGAGGAAAAAAATGGTGAATATCAGGCGGAAGCAGTAAAAGTAGAAAAAGGTGTTGAAACTGATTATTACGTTGAAATTATTTCGTCAGAGCTTTCTGATGGGGACCTGATAGTAGGCAGTGCTGAAGAACACAGTTCAGGAGATAAAATAAAAATAAAAGGAATGACAGAATAATATGAGTATTTGGGAATATATTATTTCAGCAAAACGATGTCTGTCTGCTAGTAAAATGAGAACTCTCCTGACCACACTTGGCATTATAGTTGGAATAAGTTCTGTAATATTAATAAATACAATAGGAAATTCACTCGGACAGACAATAGAAAATGTTATTTATTCAATGTACAGCGGAAATGAAGCATATGTAAGCATTGTGCCTGATAAAAAAACCAATCCTGATGTAGAATATGATGAATTAGGTGGTTTTTACATTCCTGAAAATATAAGATTTACTTCTGATATGATCGACGCATATGATAAGCAGTTTTCAGAACAGGCAAAAAGAGTAGTCTATGATGACCAAGTTTTTGGTTCAGGAAAAATAACTATATCAGATCAGTTTTATTCTACAGTTACAGCCTCAGCGGCTTCATATACGCTAAAGGATTATTTTAATATAAAAATGCTTGACGGACGCTTTATAAGCAAACAGGATACTGACAGATATACGCAAGTAACTGTTATTTCAGATATTACTGCAGAATCATGTTTTGGAGACAAAAATCCTATTGGCGAGCAGATAACAATTCCAAATGGTAACGGAGTATTTCTTGAATGTACAGTTATAGGTGTATATAAGTATTCTGAACAGGGAAGTGCACTTATGGAAAACGACAAACGTGAGATATGCACTAATGTATATGTTCCGTATACATATCTGTTCCGTGAATTAGATTACACTTCTCAAGACATGTATGAAAGCTATTCAATAAAAAATGTAACCGATACAGAAAAATATAAAGCAGAAACCGAAAGCTTTTTTAATTCATATTTTGAAGGAACAGGCTGGAAAGTAAGTGTTGAACTTATGACAGATCAGCTTGATATGATTTCAAAGATAATAAACGGAATTACATTTATTATTGTGGCTGTTGCAGCTATATCACTTTTAGTAGGTGGTATAGGAGTTATGAACATAATGCTTGTAAGTGTCACGGAAAGAACAATGGAAATAGGTGTAAGAAAGGCAATGGGAGCAAGTAATAAGTCAGTACGAATACAATTTATCGTTGAATCTGTAATGATATCATTTCTTGGCTCATTTCTGGGAATAATAATAGGACTGATTCAGTCAAAGCTTCTTGCAATGATCGCTGTAAGAATTGCGAGTGCTAAAAATTTCAATCTTGTAGTAGATCTTGCAGTGCCTTATAGTGCAATATTACTGTCAGTGTTATTTTCTTTTGTTATAGGAATAGGTTTTGGAGTTTATCCAGCAGACAAGGCTGCAAAAATGGAAGTGGTGGATGCATTAAGATATGAATAAAGAAAAATATGAAAAGCGTTATCAGGAAATATTAAAAGAAAAAACAGAACTGAAAAATAAATTTAATAAAATAAGCACGATGCGTCTGATTTCAGTGGCAGCTGCTGTTGTGTCTGTATGTATTTCAAGGAGCGTTCCTTTTATACTGATTTGTGGAATATTTATTGCAGCTTTTATTTACCTTATCCGGGTACACTCAGAAATTGAAAAAAAATTAAAATATTTAAACGCAGAAGAAAAGGTTATCAAGTCTTATGTAAATCGTTTTAATGACGGATGGAAAGAGTCAGCTGATGACGGAAATCAGTTCCTTTCTGATGATTTTCCACAAGGGTGTGACCTTGATATTTTTGGCCGATCTTCACTTTATCAATTGCTGTGTCAGGCATATACCCAAAGAGGTAAAAAGGGGCTGGCTGATGCACTCAGGTATGGAAAAACTGATATTGAGCAAATAAAGAAATCACAGTGTGCGGTTAAAGAACTTTCGGAAAAAAATGAGTTCAGACACAAATTTCAGTGTTATTGTGCATTGCTTGAATCTTCAGGAAAAGGATATCAGTCGGATATTTCAGAAATAATCACAGATTCTGATCCGAAGCCGGTTAATATATTTATGAAAATATTTATGTGGCTTCTACCGTCAGCAGATATTTTATTTATACTTCTATTTATTTTTAATATTTATCCTCAGATCACATCAATTGCAGCGTGTTTAGTTACAGCATGTTCATTTTTTTTCAGCTGTATAGAAAATGCAGTCAGTCAGGGAATTCTTAAAAAAATAAATGATATTCATAAATGTGTTAATTCATATTCAGAAATAATAAAGCTTATTGACAGCGAAAATTTTAAATCTGAAATTCTTTCGGATCTGAAAAAAGTTATTTCAGAAACATCAGCTGTAAATCAGATAAAGAAATTTGAGAAAATTTCAAATTTTGCTGAAATGCGCTCCAATGCCATAGCTTTTTTTCTATATAATGCCTTTTTGATGTGGGATGTGCACTGTGTAAATTCATTTATAAAATGGCAGAACAAGAATATGAAAAATATAAGCAAATGGCTTGATGTAATAGCTGAACTTGAAGTATCTGTAAGCCTTTCAGTCATGACAAAGTTGGATATAACATATTGTTATCCTGAAGTTTCTGATAGTGAAGAGCCATATATAAAATTTAAAAACCTTCGTCATCCACTTATAAATCAATCTGTAGTTATAGGAAATACTGCTTTGTTTGAACCATCATCAGTAATAATAACAGGATCAAATATGTCTGGTAAAACTACATTTATGCGAAGTATCGGTATAAATTTAATTCTTGCCAATACAGGTGCACCTGTTGCTTCTGATGAATTTTCAACAGCATATATGAAAATAATGACATCAATGAGAACGCAGGATAGTGTAAGTGATGGAATATCAACGTTTTATGCGGAGCTTATAAGGATAAAATCTATGGTTGAATACGCGGCTCAGAATAAACCTGTAATTATGCTTATAGATGAAATATTTAAAGGCACAAACTCCAAAGACAGAATTTCATGTGCTGAGAAAACAATAAAGAGGCTTTCGGGCAGAAATACAATAACAATAGTTACAACCCATGATTTTGAACTGTGTTCAGTTGAGCTTGATAAAGTGAACATTATTAATTATCATTTCTCTGAATATTATGAAGATGAGAAGATAAAATTTGATTATAAAATAAAGAACGGAAAATGCACAACAACAAATGCAAAGCATCTGCTTAAAATGGTCGGCATAATTTAAAAAAAAATTCGGATATAATATTGACAATATTATATCCGAATGCTATAATGAATATATGAACAAGTACTCATATATTCATTATAGAAAGCCGGAGTGATTATGCATAAATTAACAGTAAAAACTTATCTTATAAAAAATCTTGACTGTGCACATTGTGCATCTAAAATTGAAAAATCTATTGCTGAGATGCCTGAAGTTAATGAGGCAGTACTTACATTTACCACAAAAAAGTTGAAGGTAACAGCAGTACATGATGTGAGCCTCTTTGAAAAAATCAAGAAAAAATGTGCAGATATCGAACCTGAGGCAGAGCTTACAGAAGAATCTGCGCAAAAGGAAGCGACCCATGAAGAAAATGAGGAATCTGACCTAACGTTAATAATTTCAGGAGCTGTGATATTCGCCGCAGCTGTATTATTTGAAAAAGTAGTTGATTCTCAGATTATCAGCCCTGTACTGTTTTTAATATCATATCTTATACTTGGTGGCAAAATTCTTATTTCATCAATAAAAAGTATTTCTAAGGGAAAAATATTCAATGAAAATTTTCTTATGTCAGTTGCAACTATTGCGGCTTTTGCAATAAAGGAATATCCTGAGGCAGTAGGAGTAATGCTTTTTTTCAGGATAGGTGAGTATTTTGAAGAATGTGCTGTAGAAAAAAGCCGTAAATCCGTAATGTCAGCGGTTGATATGAGACCGGACATCATAAATCTTGTTAAAGATAATAATCAGATAATTCAGATTTCTCCTGAAACAGTAAAGCCTGATGATATTATTCTTGTACGTCCGGGAGACAGGATTCCACTGGATGGGATTATTATTGAAGGTCAGAGCAGTCTTGATACTTCTTCACTTACAGGAGAGCATATGCCGGAGAGTGTAAAGCCGGGTGACATTGTAATGTCAGGATGCATAAATACCCAGGGACTTATAAAAATAAGAGTTACTAAAGTATTGGCAGAGTCAATGGTAACACGAATTATAAACAGCGTTGAAAATGCAGCAGCAGGAAAGCCGAAACTAGACAGATTTATATCAAGGTTTGCTAATATTTATACGCCGTTTGTAGTAATAGCAGCATTTCTGACTGCAATTATACCTTCACTGATTACAAATGACTGGCACAGATGGATTTATACTGCAGTTACATTTCTTGTAATAAGCTGCCCATGCGCTATAGTGCTCAGTGTTCCACTTACATTTTTCTCAGGAATAGGTGCAGGTTCGAAAAAGGGAATATTATTTAAGAGCGGGTCTTCAATAGAAGCTGTAAGAAGAGTAAAAGCAGTTATTATGGATAAAACAGGAACAATAACAAATGGAACGTTTTCAGTAAATCATATTGATCTGTATAATGGATTTGATGAAAATAAACTTATTAAGCTTTGTGCATCATGTGAAGTCAATTCAACTCATCCTGTAGCAGATGGAATTGTAGAAAAATCCAAAGAAAAAGGAATTGGAACAATTGAACCGGAAAATGTCTCAGAATACGCCGGAATGGGTATATCAGCTGTAATAGACGGATCAGATGTACTGTGTGGAAACGTTAAACTTATGAATAAATTCAGCATTGATGTTTCTGAGTATACAAGCGGTAAAACAGGTACAGATATTATCTGTGCAGTTGATGGAAAACTTGCAGGATGCTTCAGAATAAGTGATACTATAAAGCCTGATTGTTATAACGCAATAAAGTATATGAAATCACATTCGATAAAAACTGTAATGCTTACAGGTGATTCTGAAGAAAGTGCGTCAGCTGTCGCAAAAGAATCAGGTATTGAAAAATATTTTTCAAAGCTTCTGCCTGAGGATAAGCTTGACAGAATGAAGGAGATAAGAAAAGAATATGGTTCAGTCATGTTTATAGGTGATGGAATAAATGATGCGCCTGTTCTTGCAGGTGCTGATGTAAGTGCGGCTATGGGCAGCGGCGCGGATGCAGCTATAGAAGCGGCTGACATTGTATTTATGAACTCAAATATGGATTCTGTATCAAAGGCAATCCAGATATCTGACGATACAAATAAAATAGCTTTTCAGAATATAATATTTGCACTTGTATTCAAAGCAGCAGTAATGATATTAGGTCTTACCGGTTTTGCAAATATGTGGTTTGCAGTATTCTCAGATTCAGGTGTTGCACTTCTGTGTGTGCTCAATTCAATTAGAATACTAAGAAAAAAATATTGATCTGAATTAATTAAAAAAAGAACAGGCTTGAAGTGATCTGATCACTAAGCCTGTTCTTTTTTTAATCAAATATTAAGGAGAATTAAAGACTGAGTTTCTTTTCAGCCAGCCAGCCTGTAACAAAATACATAATTACTCCAAGAATTACATTAAGAACAATGGTAATTACTATTAATGAATTATTGAATGAAAAGTTAAGAATTTCACCTGTTGTCATTGTTGATGTATCAAGATTTGCAGACATCATATCACTTTTAAATATAAATGTAAGTAAGAGTGAAATACCACCCATTATTGCATTTATTCCTATCCAGAGTCCAAAAGAGACAAGACCTTTAAGTTTACTTTCACCAAGGAGTGTAGCAGCAAGAGCCATAGCAAGATATATACATACAATGTTATTAAACCAGATTGAAACATAGCTTAATGCCATCATTCCAATCGGTCCCCATGAACCGTCAAGTTCTTCACCAATAACTTTGAAAATATAGCCGATCGATATTCCTGGTTCTGAGTCACGTGCAATAAGGTAAGTGTCAAGACTTCCGTAAAGTATTATCAGTACTATAAGTGCAACAGTAATAATAAGAGTAGTTATAAGCTTTGCACCAACAATTTTATATGCGCTTGTAGGCGTAAGAAACGGAAGATAGCCTTGTTTTTTTGAAAGATCCATATTGAAAATATGGATTGAGTATATTAGTACTGCAAAGAAAGAAGCGAAAAGTAAAATAAAAAGCAATACACCTGACAAAGTAGATAAAAATGATATATCAAGTAATTGTCCGATAATAAAAGCAGCTTCAATAATTACTATGCCAATAAAGCTGAATATCATTACGGATTTTGATTTTAAAAGATCATATTTTACAAGTTTCATTACATTCTTCATAATTATTTCCCCCATATGTCAGAAGATAATCCGTCTTCTGTACTGTACATTTCACGATACAAGTCTGAAATTGATTTCTGATGCTTTTCTCTGATTGTTTCAAGCTCGCCTTCAAGAGCAACTGCGCCTTTTTTAATCATTACAACATTATCGACAATTGTTTCTAATTCATCAAAAAGATGACTTGAAATAATGAATGATGAATTTGGATTTGTAGCCTTGATAACAGCATTTATTATCTGATCACGTCCGATAAGATCAATACCGTTGAGAGGTTCATCAAGCATAATCATTTCTGCATTTCTTGAAAGTGTAGCAGCAATTTTAAGCTTAGCAGCCATACCAGATGAAAGAGACTTTACTTTCAAGTCTTCTTCAAGTTCCATAAATTTCAGCAGATCCTTGAATTTATCTGTGCTGAAATCAGAGTAAAAATCGTAATAATATTTTTCTACATCTCTTATTTTCATATAATCATAGTAAAATGGCTCTGTTGACATATAAGATATTTTTGATTTAGTGGAAGGACCTATTGGCACACCTTCATATGTGCATCTTCCTGTAGTAGGTTTTACAAGACCGGCAGCGATTTTCATCATTGTGCTTTTGCCGCTTCCGTTAGGCCCTACCAATGCGTATACTTTGCCTCTTTCAAAGGATATATTAAGCCCGTTAAGAGCTTTTTTGCTTCCATATCCTTTAACAATATTTTCAAACTGTAACATTGATCTTAATCTCCTTCATATTTATTTTTGTATATCTTTGATAATGTTGATTGCGTCTGAAGGTGAAAATCCAAGTGATGACATTTTTGAAAGGAAAGTTGAAACCATCTTTGTTACAGCCTCAGTTTTCATACGTGTTGTCAGATTATCGTCTTCTATCAGATAGGTGCCAAGTCCACGTCTTGTAAAACAAATTCCCTCGTGTTCAAGCTGTTTGTATATTCTCTGAACGGTATTGGGGTTAATTTTATACTGCAAAGCCATGTCACTGTTAGACGGCAGTTTATCTCCCGGCATAAGATTTCCAATAATAATCTGTCGTTTTATTTCGCCAACTATCTGAAGATATATTGGATAGTTTGAGTCAAATTCCATATGTGCACCTCCTTAACGCTTTACTAGTATAATAGTACACCATTTTTATAAGTTTGTCAATATGTTTTTTAAAATAAATAAACTTTTTATAAATATTAAATTACACATCTATAATTCTTGTATTCTGCGTAAAAAAATGATATAATGTAAGATACTAGTGATTAAATACTATTAGGAGAAGAAATTATAAAGTATGAAAAAATGGAACATAGGTAAACCAGATGAAAAAATATCAAAAAAACTTATGGCCGGAAGCAATCTTACTTCATTATGTGCGGATATACTAACAACTCGTGGAATTACTGACCTTTCAGAAGCAGCCAGGCTTATTGATGTTGCTGAACTTGAAAATCCGTTTAAGCTTAAGGATATGGACAAAGCCGTATCACTTATAAATGAAGCAATTGAAATGTGTCAGAAAATATGTGTTTACGGTGACTATGACTGTGACGGTGTAACGTCAACAGTAATGCTTTATTCATATCTGGAATGTATAGGAGCTGATGTTTGGTATTACATACCGGAACGTACAGAGGGGTACGGACTTAGTCAGCAGGCTGTACAAAAAATTGCAGCAGATGGAACGGATATGATTATAACAGTTGATAACGGAATTTCAGCTGTAGATCAAGCAAAACTTATCAAAGAACTCGACATGAAACTTATAATTACAGATCACCATCAGCCCGGAGATATACTGCCGCAGGCAGATGCAATAATCAATCCCCACCAGAAGAATTGCCTATCATCTTTTAAAATGCTTTGTGGTGCAGGAATTGCACTTAAGCTCATTGCCGCACTTGACGGAGGAGAGTATGAAACTGCACTTGAACAGTTCGGAGATCTTGCCGCAATAGGAACAATTGCAGATATTGTTTCTCTTACAGGTGAAAACAGATATATAGTAAAAAGCGGAATTCAATATATAGAGAACACTGAACGATGTGGTCTTATTGAGCTTATGAAAATATCAGGTCTTATGTCAGAAAATGCAGAATGTAAAAAAGTAACATCAACGGCAATTGCATTTAGTATTGCACCAAGACTTAACGCAGCCGGAAGGTTCGGATCGCCTAAACAGGCTTTTGACATTCTGACATGTGATGATCCGGACGAGGCTGTGGTACTTGCAGAACATCTTAATGATCTTAACAATGAAAGAAAATCAGCAGAAAAATATATTATACAGCAGATATTTAATCAGATTAATGAAAACCCTAAGATTTTATCAGCAAGAGTACTTGTTTTCAGAGGTGACGGATGGCATCACGGAGTAATAGGCATTGTTGCAGCAAGAATTCTTGAAAGATTCGGAAAACCATGCTTTATAATGTCTACGGACGGAGATGAGTTGCGTGGTTCAGCACGTGCATTCGGTGAGTTTTCAATATTTGAATGTCTTACGGCATGTGAATCTGTTTTAACTAAATTTGGCGGACATCAGAGTGCGGGTGGATATTCATTAAAATCTGAAAATGCTGAGGATTTTAATGAGCTTGTTGAGGCTTATGCATTAAAACATCATGAAAATATGCCTGTACTTTCTATAAAAGCAGAAAAGGTGCTCAGACCAGAGGATATTACAATTGAAAATACAGAGAGCCTTGATATTCTTGAACCTTTTGGCGAAGGTAATAAGCAGCCATTGTTCGCAATGACAGGTGCTGTTGTAACAGAAATAATTCCTCTTTCATCCGGTGCACATACAAAGCTTAAGTTAAATTACGGTGGTGTATTTGTTTATGCGCTTATGTTTGGTACAAAAACAAGTGAGCTGCCTATATCAGTAAATGAAAAATGGGATCTAATGGTCAACCTTAATATTAACGAGTATAATGGAAAAAAATCCGTAAATCTTAATGTTAATGACTATAAAAAGAGCGGCATAAATCAGGAAAGCTATTTTGCTGCATGTGCAGCTTATGATAAATATATCAAAAATGAAAAGCTTCCGGTTCAGTATTATGAAAGAATGTGTCCTGAAAGACAGGAACTTGTGACGGTCTATACATTAATAGGAGAGAAAGATACAACAATAACAACATTGTTTATGAGATTGAATCCAAAATTAATAAATTACTGTAAACTCAGAATTTGTCTTGACATTTTTAATGAACTTAATTTAATAAATATTAATTACTCAACAAGTGAGATATCGAGGGTAAAAGTACCTTCAAAGGTCAACCTTGATAATTCAAATATTTTAAGGGAGCTGAAAGGTAAATGGGGAATGAAAGCTGCACAATAAATATGCTTATACAGAAGATACTTGATGATGAAAAGCAATATGATATGAGTAAAATTATATCTGCGTACGAATTTGCTGCACAGGCACATGATGGTCAGAAACGTTCATCAGGTGAACCTTATATTATTCATCCCGTATCAGTTTCATTTATCCTTCTTGATCTTGGCATGGATACTGATACAATATGTGCAGCTATGCTTCATGATGTAGTTGAGGATACTCAGGTTTCGCTGGGTGAAATAAAAAAACTTTTCGGGCAGGATGTTGCGATGCTTGTAGACGGTGTTACAAAGCTGTCAAATGCGCCTATTTTTAATCAGGACGAGCAGCTTGCAGAAAATGTCAGAAAAATACTTCTTGCCATGTCA
This sequence comes from uncultured Ruminococcus sp., assembly GCA_937872775.1. GTDB lineage: Bacteria > Bacillota > Clostridia > Oscillospirales > Ruminococcaceae > HUN007. Next base: position 5,688 of record CALMUA010000108.1, on the reverse strand, counting down.
CAGGATATTCGTGTAATGATAATAAAACTGTGTGACAGGCTTCACAATATGAGAACTCTTGGGTGCCGTCCGGGATTCAAGCAGAGAAAAACAGCACTTGAAACAATGAATATTTATGCACCGATTGCACATCGTCTTGGAATAAGAGCAGTTAAAGAAGAACTTGAAGATCTGGCTTTTCAGTATCTTGATCCTTATGCATATTCTGAAATTGAACATATGCTGGAGATTAAAAAGGAAGAGCGTGAAGCTTTTATTGCAACGATAAAAGCAAAAATAACAGAACGCTTTACTTTTGAGCATTTTGAAAAAGACCCTCAGATTGACGGACGAGTAAAAAGTATATACGGAATATATAAGAAAATATATGTAAACCGCAAAAACATTGAGGAAGTATATGATAAGTATGCTGTACGTGTAATAGTTTCAACAGTTGGTGAATGTTATAATGTTCTGGGAATAATACATGATATGTTTACTCCTATTCCCAACAGGTTCAAAGACTATATTTCTACACCAAAGGCCAATATGTATCAGTCACTTCATACCAGTGTTCTCGGAAGAGAGGGAATACCGTTTGAGGTACAGATAAGAACATGGGACATGCACTATACTGCTGAATATGGCATAGCAGCACACTGGAAATATAAAGAAGGCATACAGAACCGTGACAAAATGGAAGAGAAACTTTCATGGATAAGGCAAGTAATAGAAGCACAGCAGACAGCTGATGATGTAGAGGAAATAGTAAGAATAATAAAAACTGATCTTTCAACAGATGATATTGTTGTATTTACTCCGAAAGGTGATACATTTACGCTTCCTTTAAATTCAACAGTTATAGATTTTGCATACAGGGTACATACTCAGATCGGTCATCGTACTATGGGAGCAAAAGTAGACGGAAAAATTGTTTCTCTGGACTATAAGCTTCATACAGGTGACATTGTAGAAATAATTACAACAAAGGATGAAACACGTGGCCCTAATCGTGCATGGCTTGAAATAGTTCAGACCAACGAAGCAAAAGCAAAAATCCGCTCCTGGTTTAAAAAAGAATGCAGGGATGAAAATATTCAGCAGGGAAAACAGGAACTTGAACGTGAATTTCAGCATTATCATATGAATGTTCCGGAGGATCAGATGGAAACATTTCTCGGAGATGATCTGAAGCGTCATAACTGTTCAACTCTTGAAGATTTTTATGCTTCAATAGGCTATGGCGGTGTATTAATTCCGAAAATAATGCAAAGACTAAAGGATAACTACATAAAAACATACGGTGAGGTAACTGATGAGATTGTTCCCATAAAGCAGCAGAGAAAGAAAAAAGGCGACAGTGGTATTATATTTGAGGGTAAATTTACGGATTTTCAGGTGAGATTTTCTCAATGCTGCAATCCTCTTCCGGGTGATGACATAGTAGGATTTATTACAAGAGGTCATGGAGTATCAGTTCATAAAAAGACATGCCCTAATTATCTGGCATCTATAGCAAATGAAGAAAATGCCGACAGATGGAAAAAGGTTGAATGGTCTCAGTCACAAAAAACTGATTTTCATGCAGTGATCGAAGTAATTGCTATTGACAGAAACGGACTTTTACAACAGGTAAGCACAGTAATATCCGAAGCCCGTATACCGATATTCAATTCTTCATCAAGAAGACTTAAAAACGGAAATGCTATAATAAAAGCAACAATAGCTGTCTCAGGCAAGGAACAGCTCAGTACACTTTTAGGAAAGCTACAGAAAATACACGATGTAATTTCTGTAATCAGATTGGAAAGCAGGAGAGGATTATGGTAGTACGCAAGCTGACACTTGGAAGTGCATTTCAGGCTAATTGTTATATTATGGAGAATGAAGAAAAAGAAGCAGTTGCAATTGATATTGGCGGAGATTCACAGGAATTTTTAAAATTTATCAATGAGCATAATCTGACTTTAAAAAAAATATTATTAACACATGGGCATTATGACCATTTCAAGGGAGTTGCCGATGTAGTGAAGTCAACAGGAGCTGAAGTTTTTATTCATACTGCTGATAAAAATATGCTTACAAGTGCAGATGAAAGTCTTGCCTCGTTTATTGGCAACAATGAAAAGTTCAATGAAGTTGATAAGTGTACAACATTTTCAGACGGAGAAATAATAGATTTTTCAGGAACACCGATAAATGTTGTATACACACCGGGTCATACAAAGGGCTGTGTATGCTTTATATGTGAAGATAAATTATTTTCCGGAGATACTCTTTTCAGAATGTCTATAGGCAGAACAGATCTTCCTGGTGGAGATTATTCAACAATAAAACATTCTCTTGCTGTTTTGAAAGATATCGGCAGATATAATGATTATGAAGTGTATCCGGGTCATGATTCAATGACAACTCTTTCATATGAAATCAAAAACAATCAATATATGAAGGATTGATTCAAATTTTCTCCTGAGAGGGTAAAATCTCAATAAAAAATTAAGGAATAACTCTGATGACAATAATATTAAACAATAATTCCTATAAATATGAAACAGAAGCAATTGTAAAGCTTTTTATACCTGCAACAAGGTTTGAATTTCTTTATGAAGGTACAGATGCAGATGGCGATATAATAATGACAAGAATCAGAAAATGCCGTAGCTGTACCTATATATACGCATATGCAAGAATTAATAAATCAGTTATAAGAAAATCTGATAAGCTTGCAAGTTCTGATTTTACTGATTCAGAGTGTGAATTCAGGATCTGCAGACTTTTGTATGACATTCTGAACAGACTTACCGGAATAAGACCACAGTGGGGACTGCTCACCGGAATAAGACCTGTAAAGAAAGTAAACGACATGATAAAAAGCGGATTTTCAAAGGAACAGGTTTATAAGCAATTTTCAGAAAAATATCTTGTCACAAAGAATAAAATAGATATATCATATCATACAGCAATGACTCAGCTGCCTGTAATATCAGATTTTGACGAAAAAACCGTCAGTTTATATATATCAATTCCGTTTTGCCCGACAAGATGCAGTTATTGTTCATTTGTATCGCATTCAATGGACAGTGCCAGAAAACTTATGCCCCAGTACATTTCAGGACTTTGCAGGGAACTCGGAATATTAGGAAAAATCGTTGAAGATGCGGGACTTAAAATAGATACTGTATACTATGGTGGTGGAACGCCTACGTCAATAAGTAGTGATGATATATATAAACTTATGAAAAAAACGGCAGAATGCTTTGACCTTTCGTCGATACGTGAATATAATGTAGAAGCGGGCCGTGCAGATACAATCACAGAGGAAAAGCTTGCAGTAATAAAAAAAATGGGTGCAACAAGGATTTCAATAAATCCTCAGACACTTAATAATGATGTACTGAGAGAAATTGGAAGAAATCATACTGCTGAACAGACAATTGAAGCATTTAAGCTTGCAAGAAGTATGGGATTTGATAATATCAATATGGATCTTATTGCCGGACTGCCTACGGATACATTTGAAAGTTTCAAAAGGACCATTGATAAGATTACAGAACTTGATCCGGATGGAGTAACAATACACACCCTTACATTAAAGCGATCAGCAGGTTTGTATTCTCATGGAAAAGAAAATATTAAAAATCCTGCTTCCGTTATGCTTGATTACGGAAACAAAATTCTTACTGAGCATAATTATAACCCATATTATCTATACCGTCAGAAAAACACTGTTGATAATCTTGAAAATATAGGATATTCAAAAAAAGGCAAGGAATCTCTTTATAATATTTATATTATGGACGAAACACAAACCATTCTCGGAGCCGGATGTGCAGCTTCAACAAAGCTTGTTTCCGGAAACGGATCTATAACCCGTGTACTTAATTATAAGTTCCCATATGAGTATATAAACAGATTTGATGAGCTTATGAAGAAAAAAGAAAAAGTAACCGAATTTTTTAATAATCAGAAAGGATGATCTATTATGAATACATTTTTTGAAAGTGCAAAAAAATGTTTTGATACAGCAGCAATAAAAACAAGCGAGGCAATTGATATTTCAAAGAAATACATTGATGTTACAAAGGCAGAAAAAAAGCTGTCCTCCCTCTATGAACGTCTTGGAGAAGCAATCTACAATACCAGAAGACAGATAAAAAATGAAGAGATTCTTTCAGAAAAAGTTATTGACCAGATTGATGACGCACAGCAGGAGGTTATGGACGCAAAAAGAAGATATGAGGCAAGCAAATCTGTAAAATGCAGATTCTGTGGTCAGAAAAACTCTCCTAAAAATCAATTCTGTTCAAAGTGCGGAGAAATTTTGAAAAATGATTAAGAAAAATCAATCAGTGGAAATTGAAATAACAGGAATCACAGCAGAAGGCAACGGTGTGGGAAGAGCAGAGGGCATGGCTGTATTTGTACCTCTTACAGCAGTGGGGGATTATGTAAGAGTTAAAATAGTAAAAGTATTAAAAAGCTATGCATTCGGCATCCTGGAACAAGTTCTTAAACCATCAGAAAACCGGATAGAATCAGACTGTCCGGTTTTTGAGAAATGTGGCGGATGTATATTCAGACATATTTCATATCAGGCCGAGTTACAAATAAAAAATGACTTTATAAAAGATGCATTTAAAAGAATCGGAGGACTTAATCCTGATTTTGAAGAAATAGTAGGTTGTGATGAGCCTGATTATTACAGAAACAAGGCTCAGTATCCTGTAGCCGAGCAGAATGGAAAAGCTGTATGTGGGTTTTATTCAAGACGTAGTCACAGAATAGTGCCTTTTACGGCATGCAGATTACAGCCAGAAATATTCAGACAGATAGTTGATAGTGTTATTGAATACATAAATGTAAACAAAATAGCAGCCTATAATGAAGAAAAACATAATGGGTTTATTCGTCATATCTATCTGCGCAAAGGATATCATTCTGACGAAATAATGCTATGCATTGTGGCCTTAAATAAATCAGTTATGGATAAGCTTATGGGACTTGCTGAGAAAATTTCAGGGCAGTTTCCTCAGATTAAAAGTATACTGGTAAATGTAAACGGCCAGAATACAAATGTTATTCTCGGTAAAGAAAATCATCTGCTTTATGGCAGCGGAAATATAACGGATATTATGTGCAATAACAAAATTCTGCTCTCACCGATGTCATTTTATCAGGTTAATACATGTCAAGCAGAAAGACTTTACAGTATTGCTGAAGAGTATGCCGGGCTAAGCGGAAGTGAGACTTTGCTTGATCTATACTGCGGTGCCGGCACAATTGGCTTGTCTATGCATGGCAAGGTAAAACACTTGACAGGCGTTGAAGTGATTTCCCAGGCAATAGAGAATGCAAAAACCAATGCACAGATAAATAATATTGATAATGCGGAATTTATTTGCGGTGATGCAGGACAAATTGCTTCACAACTGGTTAATAAAGGTGAGAAACCGGATGTAATTATTGTGGATCCTCCGAGAAAAGGATGCGATAAGGAAACACTGGATGCGATATTGAAGATGGGTCCAGAGAAGCTTGTTATGATTTCGTGTAATCCGGCCACGGCGGCGAGGGATTGTAAGGTGTTGTGTGATCAGGGGTATGTTATAAGGAGGATAAGAGGGGTTGATCTGTTTGCTAGGACGGGGCACGTGGAAACGGTAGTGCTATTGTCCAAACTCCAAGCGAAGCAGCATATTGAAGTAGAAT
>CALMUA010000107.1 GCA_937872775.1 uncultured Ruminococcus sp. | reverse complement strand
TATTGTATTATAAATATAATTCTGTTATAATAATTACAGGGGGGATAAATATTAATAAATTTTTATTTATTTTTCCTTAATTAGTTTTATTATACACGAATAAATATTTAAAAGGAGAATGTTAAAGTGAAAGAAGTATACGATTTTTTAAAGGATGCAGAAATATTTTATGTTGCTACTGTTGAAGGTGACCAGCCGCGTGTCCGGCCTTTTGGAGCAGTAAATATTTTTGAAAATAAAATGTATCTGCAGACAGGCAATTTACCACTGCTGTTCTTTCCAACAAGTATTGTGATAGGCTTTAATTCAATTTCTCCTGAATCTTTAAAAGCCTTTATATTTTGTATTCTAAATGAATTCATTTTATTTTCTCCTAACAAATAGAAATTTTCGCTCAAAATAAGTAATGAAAAGTGTCCTAATGCATCTGAGTTCTCTCGTACTAAACAAATTGCAATGATTCGTTGCTTTGTTGTAACATCTGCACTAAACATATTCGAAAAGGAAGTTTTGAATATGTTCACCTTAATTGATGAAAACAACTTGTCTAGCTAAAAATTAATAATGATATTAAATCTGATGATATTGAAACTATATTTCTCAACTATTTTATTCATGCACTACTTATTGTATTGACTATCGAGGCAATATAAGCAATAACCGCAACCAATTAAATTTTCTCTGAGATTTCTTTTAGAATATTACTTATGTCAGTTATGCTTTTATCATTGCAGATATTATTTCCGTATCTTATGTGGTTATATTCATCTGTAGATATAACGAACTGTTGATTGCCTGTTTTGATTGCAATCTCGTTAGGCGTGTCAGATATTTTTGTATCTGTTCCTGTAAGCCTGATCCCTGACAGTGCCAGTCCATAGCCAAATCTGAATTTATTATTGTCATCAGGCATTGAAGAGAATTTTCTGAAGTTTTTTTCCCATAATTGAACCTGCTGTTTATATGAAAGTTTCTGGTCTCCTATGGATGATGATTTTACAGTTTCATAAAAATCAATATATCCTTTACCATAATCCTTTCTTTGCACCTGTTCATTATTGCTGAAAATATTTCTTACGAAATTTATTATATCAAAAACAAGAGCTTTGAAATACTGTATGATTTTCTTTCTTTTTATAAATATTATTACTGATGTAAAGATAATGAATATGAGTAAAAGAATTGTATTAGCGTATGGGGATGATTGACCTGACAATATATAATCATTCTCATCAGGAGTTTTTTGATTATTCGGAATTATAGGATCATCATCACCTATGATTTTGCTTATAAGGTCAAGCACTGCGCCTATTGCCTTAGCAAAAAAACGTATAATTAAAAAAATGAGTCCGGATATTTGTTTTCTTAATAAAAGTATGGAGGATATTATGAGACATACAATTCCTACGAGCCTGATGTTATACATTCTTGTTTCTTTGGGAAGATATTTTATGTCATAATTACGTATTGTCATAAGATTATCTATACTTTTCTGATTGTGGAGCAGCAAATAAATATAAATAGAAATTACAAAAACAATGCAGTATTTCAAAAACAGAGCCGATGATACCGGTGTCTGAAGCATAATAAGTGCTGCTATGTAAATGACGGATGAAATACATATAAATGCTGATGTAACAAGTCTCTGATAACTAATACTATAGATTGCTATGCCAATAAAGTACAATACAATAAACAAAACGGATAACACAATAACTTCAGAATCGTACATGACAATATCAGCTGTAATTGCTGCACCAAGTCCTATAGCTGACTCAGCAATATGTGAAATATGCTTATGTTTAAATTCATTCTTGTATAATAAAAATCTTATGAAATATCCGAAAAAAAGAACTGCTTCTGACATACCGAGCAATATCAGGTCACCTGCTGTAATTTTATTAAAAATACTGATTTGATTGCTTATAATTGAAATAACAGGGTAGAACAATAATCCCAGCCAAAGAACAGTTAGTTTTTTCATATTTCACCTCCGCTCATATCCGGTTTAATAAAATGTATATCCGGATAAATCCTTATAATATCTGAAACACAATCGCTGATATAAGAAGAAATAATTATAATTTCTGTATTTTCAAGCTTTGGGATAATACAAGTAACGTATCTGTCGAAAAGCTCATAAACATTGAACTGAAGATTGGCAAGTGTTCTGTATAGCTGAAGGCTGTCAGAAGATTTGTCATCAACAGGAATATTATCAATTGTTGTATTTGATAATATCCGTACTGAAATACCATTTTCACTGGAATTTTTAATTATAGCTGCACATATGCGTATGCATTCTTCTACATAATTTTCGTATATTACTTCAGAAATATCATATTGGGAGGACTGTATATTCAATATAATTGTGAGTGAACGATCTGATGTGAAATCATTTTTATGAACCATGAGCTGTTGTTCTTTTGCAGTGGCAAACCAGTTTATTTTTGAGAATGGATCAGTAGTTGTATATTCACGTATTCCATTATAGAAAAAAGGATCTGATATAAGTTTTCTCTTTACAAAAATATCTCCTATAGTCTTACTGAGATTTATATTGCTATCTTCATAATCCGCACAAGAGGGAAGAACGGTAATTTTATTTTTTATAAGTTCTGAAATATCAAAACTTCCTGAAAGTTTGTTAATTCCCAGAATATCAGAAACTACTAAAACGATATTTTCTATTCCATAACAGCCTCTTTTAAGACACTTTACCTTCCAGACACGTCTTACTTTGCTATAGCTTTTAACTGAGAAAAAACTTGTTATAAACCTTGTTTTATAAGATACTGGTGATTGAAGTCCTGAAAATTCAAGCCATTTTGAAGTAGTAAGCTCCGTTTTAAGCCATGGCAGAGGAAGAAATTTTGCATTTGTAATCTCTTCGGTAAATTCAATTTCATCACCTTCATATACCTCATCTGATGAGAAAAAGCAGTTATATTTAAAATTTTTAAATGTATATCTTCTGTATAACCAGCCTTGTATAAATACAACTGCTGCTATCAGAAGTATTATTGAAATAAAATCCATGGCGTAATACCTATTCTATCGGAACAGGAATTTTTGATATTATTTTTTCTATTGTTTCATAATTACTGTGTCCGTTATTTGTAATAGCCCCATGAAGTATAATTCTGTGAGCAAGTACGTCTGCTGCAACAGCTTTTACATCATCAGGTATAACATAATCTCTGCCGTTTATGGCTGCATGTCCCTGAGAAGCATGAAGAAGTGCAAGTGAACCTCTTGGGCTGACTCCTAATCTTATCTCTTTTTGTTCTCTTGTAGCAGTGACAATATTTATTATGTATTCCATAATGTCATAGCTTACAGTGATTTTTCTTACCTCTTCCTGTGCTGAAATTATTTCTTCAGCTGAAATAACACTTATTATTTTATCACCAGGGTTGTCTGACATTAAACGTTCAAGCATATTTATTTCGTCGTGATGTCTTGGATATCCCATTGCCAGCCTCATAAAAAATCTGTCAAGCTGTGCTTCAGGAAGCGGAAATGTTCCTTGTATTTCAACAGGGTTTTGTGTGGCTATTACTATAAATGGCTTGTCCAGCCTATAAGTAACTCCATTATCACTTACCTGTCTTTCTTCCATACATTCAAGAAGACTTGATTGTGTTCTCGGAGTTGCTCTGTTAATTTCATCTGCAAGAAGGATGTTTGTAAATATAAGACCTTTTTTAAAAACAAAATCGCTCTCTTTCTGATCAAAATATCTCAGACCAGTAAGTTCTGAAGGCAGAAGATCCGGTGTAAACTGTACACGCTTGAATGTACTGTTTATTGAAAGTGACAGTGTTTTTGCAAGTGTTGTTTTTCCGGTTCCGGGAATATCCTCAAGCAAAATATGTCCATCACATAACAGACAGATAATTACTTTGTCTATAATATCATTTTTACCTACAATAACTCTGGAAATATTATTTCTAAGGTTTGTACATATATCAGAAATACTCAAACACAGCCCTCCTTTTGTCTGTGCTTAAACTGATTCAACTGTCCGTTATAATAATAACCGATTTCTTCAAGAGTCTGCAGAACCTTATCTGCATCAATCTCATTATCATAGCAGAAATCATCAAAGCTGCTATATTTGTCACGAAGCTGTGTGTTCATATAGCTTAACAGGATTATAGGATCTGATGGTACCATAGTGTTAACACTTCCTTTTTATTTATTATTTTCTTTATTTAAACTCCCTTTTTTTATATGTGCAAGGGGAGTGTTTTCAGCTGCAGATTTTTTTTGATTATCTGACAGATGGGTGTAAATTTCCGTAGTTGCTATGCTTGCATGTCCGAGCACTTCTTTTATTACAAGCGTATCAATGCCGCCATGCTGATACATAAGCGTGGCAGCTGTATGACGAAGCTTATGAGGAGAGATACCACGGTTTTCAAGTCCTACGTGATGAAGAGCATCTTCAACTATCTGTTCTACACGTCGCCTGCTTATCCGTCGTTTCTTTTTACTGAGGAAAACGGCTTCAGGTTCTTCGGGGGGGGGGGTTCTTGAACTTATATATGATTTAAGTGCATCAATACATGCATCATTTATATAAATCATTCTCTGCTTATTTCCTTTACCTTTAAGAAGAAGTCTTCTTTCAGTAAAATCAATATCTTTTAAATTAATGCTCACAAGCTCATTAAGTCTCATACCACAATTAAGAAACAATGTAATAATGCAGTAGTCACGTTCCGGATGATCCGGAGAAACTGCTGATAAAAGCCGTATGCTTTCTTCAAGTGAAAGAAATTTAGGAAGAGCTTTTTTAACAGATGGCATTTCAAGATCAAGAATAGGGTTCTGGTCAATCAGATTTGCACGTTTATTCAGAAAAAAGAAAAAGCTTTTAAGAGCAGCAGCTTTTCTTGCTCTGGCAGCATTCTGATTATTACGTTCTTCGGCTAGATAAAATTCGAAATCATAAATATCCTTTAACGTAATTTCACGTAGCATATCAACTGAAAAATTTTTTATTGATATTTGTTTGATTGGAAGGTCAGAATTTTCCTTCATCATTTTTATGTATCTTAAAAAGAGACGTATATTAATAAAGTATTCATTTACAGTAGTTTCTGAACGTCCACGCACAATTCGCATATAAAACAGATAATCATTCAGAAAATCAGGGTAATCTGATTTGTTTACAGCCATTGTCCAAGCCCTCCTTTGTATTTTAAACACAAATCCAGACATTATTGAATATACAATATATTAATATTATACACAGATTCGGATTAAATTTCAATACAAAGTTTAAAAAGCTTTCCAGTGTGTTATACAGTACACTTTCTCTGAAGCTGTATGTTCTTGAGAACCTTATATATGAAAATATATATTGCAAAGCTTATAAGAGTATATATGATCATCTGCGGCAGTATGCTGAGATTGTTCAGTCTGAAGATATGCATGAAAAGATTAGTGCATTGCCATGTAAATATTATTGATATAAGTGGAATAAGGACATATTCATTAATGCTGAAGCTCAGACCATTTATTTTAGTTATGAGGACTATTCTTGAAATATTGCATACGACATTGCTCAGGTAATATGATACTGCTATTCCGTAAAATCCGATTATAGGTACAAATATAAGCAATGTGGAAATACGTATAATATATTCCGCAAGATAATTAATGGAAGAAAAGCTGTGTCTTCCCATTCCCTTAAGAATACCTTCAAGAACTATTTCAAGATAAATGAATGGTATGACAGGAGATAAAATCATGATCATTTTTCCTGAGAATGGTTCACGGCTTATAAACATACCAATATCATTTCCATAAATAATAAGAATACTTACTACAAATACAGAGTACATAATTGTTTTGCCTATTACGCTGCTTATCAGATCAAGATTTTTAATTGAATTTCCATTTGTACGCTGTTTTGAAATTTCAGGAATAAGTATAACTGACAGACATGATAAAAACATTGATGGAAAGAAAAGAACAGGAAGAACTACAGCTTCAAATATGCCATACTGGCTTAATGCTTCTGGTGTACTGCATCCGCTTTGCTTTAATGTGACAGGCATAAGTGCATCATTTGCTGTACTGAGAATACATGGAATATAACTGTTAAGTATTACAGGTATAATAGCAATGATATATTTAAGAAAGCCCAGAGTCTTATTCTGACTGCGAGGTTTTTTATGTCTTATCATTGAAAAAGTAAGAAATAAAAAGCTTACAGCTTCGCCGCATATAATACTTATTGCTATAGCGCTGTAGATACTTAATATTCCTCTTTGAATAAGAATACCGGCTGAGACAGCAATTATGCATGATTTGACAAGAAATTCTATTGCATCTCCTAATGCCGGAATAACAACAATCCTGTATGCATGAAAATACCCTTTCATACATGATCCTGAAGCAGCAAGAGGAAGCGAAACAGCTAGTACTCTTATAGCTGTCACACAGCTTTTATTATGTATGAATTTCATTCCTACAGGCTCTGCAAATAAAAATACCGCAGCAGCAACTGAAAAACTGAGAATAAGAGAAAATATAAGTGCATACCGGAATATCTTTTCAGGATTGCCTTTTGCCTTTCCGCATTCTTCAGCAACAAATCTGCTTGTTGAAACAAAAATATTACCATTAGATATGATCATGGCAAATCCGAAAAAAGTACAGATAAGTGACATCAGACCAAGATTTTCAGATCCAAGCATCCTGGAAATAAATATATTAAGAATAAGAGACATCCCCTGAGTGCCAAGCTGAATAGCTGTAAGAAATATCGTATCTCTTGCAATACTATTTTTCATATTATCAACCCCTTTGACAATTTCCTGTATAGTATTATAATTATGGCGGACAGATAAAAATTATGATTAACAGTTTTTATTTTATAAAAACAAAACTAAAAAATATTT
>CALMUA010000106.1 GCA_937872775.1 uncultured Ruminococcus sp. | reverse complement strand
AGCTGTCACACTTACGCTGATGAAGGGTGATAAGGTTGTCGAGGTTGCGAAAATATGAGCCAATTTGTTGTTGCTCTTCTTCTTTAACTGGTAAAGTGATGTTTAAATCTGTAAGCATGTCCATTACAATATATGGAATGTTACCTGTCCTTGCCTCTTCTGCTATCTTTCGCGGGAGTTTATTACCAATTTCTGAGTATAAGAACTGCCTATCAGCCTGAAAGCCTTCTAGGACATACGTACGTTGATATGCATTGAATTTTCCATCAGCTAGGTGCATGTATCCTACTGTTGCTCCATTACCTGCAATGGTTATAGCTGGCCCTTCAAATGCCGGAACATCAATTCGATATTTTTTAATTCCAGAGGTATAAAAATCATATTCTCCGTCTTCTACCATTGCATTTGCATCAAGCTTTCCAGTTGAAACATCAAGCAAGTCTCCAAGCTTACGCTGTTCCCAAGCGTCAGTAAATCCCTCAAAGCGAAACTCCGGAACCGATTTATCGTTTTGTGGGAACATTTTTTGAAGCATGGATTTTTTGAGTTTTTGCAATGTGTCGCACTTACGCTGATGAAGGGTGATAAGGTTGTCGAGGTTGTGGAAATACTGTCCGATTTGGGTTTGTTCAAGTAAATTAGGTACAAAGGTTTTCAGTTTGAAAAACTCTGTTCTATTGACAATCTGCATTGTTCCAGCCGAAGCCGACCTTTTCATAGTAGCGGACCACAAAGCACTTTCAGTAAAAAGAAAATATGGGTTGTATTTTGATTCGTTTGGAACTAATCCGTTAATCTGTTGATTAAAACTTCCCATTTTGCCGAGCATTGTGTTCTTTCCAATGCTTGCAATACAGGTTACTAAGATTGTTTTTTCAGGGACAACTCTACCAACTGATTGTCCTAATTTACTTAGTTTTCTTTCGGTATTATATGTTATGTTTTCTGATATATCTGTGGGTGTTACCCACGGAATGCCATCATTAGAATAATACTCAAGATGTTGTGTTGATGGCGTAGAGCCAGTAATGATTTCACCTATCTCCCCCAACTCACGCTGTTCCCAAGCGTCAGTAAATTCTTTGAATCTGACTGCGGGCTTTTTAATATTTTTCGTCATAATATTTCACCTGCCTTATAGCACTCTTTTATATAATCCCTTGATTGATAATAAAAATCGCTGTTATAGTTTGATATAGCATCACTGAAAACAGAGTGATAAACATTAACAAGTGTTTCAATTATGTCATCATCGCACACATCGGCAATCAGTCGTGCGTAAACTTTACCGATATCCCAGTAATCAGGCACGTTGTATTTGCAATCTGCTACGTTATCGTAACTTCCGTCAGTTATATTACAAAGCTCTGCAAATACATCGGCTGTTTTTGAGATTGGTTCGCAATGCAGAATATCAGCCTTTTTATATATGTGAGCAAGCTTCTCTTTTGTGATTTTATCAACCACAGCCGAACGCTTCAGTTTTTTTTCTCTGCCGATATATTCAATCAGACTACAGGTAAAGAATAAATCGCTGCTGTTAATCTCCATTTACTTCATATCCTTTCAAAAAACTGAGCGTCGTCAGGGCTTTAGCAGTATGAAAGCTGATTTGATGAGTAGGCTTTTTAAACTTAGCTAGTTCCCAAAACGCTTCTCTTGATATTTTGCCGTCAACAAAATCCTGTACATAATTGAATATTGTATCATTTGCCATAGGTCCTTCAACAATATCAAAGTTATGAGATTTACCAAGCCTGCAATCTGAGATAAAATCAAGCCATTCTTCTGTCATTATATCAAATCTTTTTATGCTCACATCAGAATTTTCTGTATAAACGTATTCACTGATATATCCTGTCATAGGATATCGTGTTGCCCACTTTACAGCCTGTTCTTTTATTACTGTGCAATAAAACCCGAAATAAAAATCCTTGTTATATTTAGCAATTCTGATTTCCGGCTGCTCAACTATTTGTTGACTGCCATGATATAATACTATCGACATATCAATCCTCCAAAGACAAAGCTTTTATCAATGCGGCTAACTCTATCTGCGACTGCTCATTATCAGTGGTAAGCTCCGAAAACTGCGAAAGAAGTTCGTTTTGTACATTCTGTATTTCCTTATCCTCTTTAAGCAATTCATTTGCAACATCAGCAAGACTGATTTCTTCCTCCTGTTCAAATGTATCCACATAGCGAGGTATATTAAGATTATAGTCATTGCTCTTTATTTCATCATAGCGTGCAAGATAAGCCTCTTTATCAACAGGCTTGCGGTCAGTATACAGCTTAATAATATGGTCGATATGTTCCTGACTCATTTTATTCTGATTCTTTCCTTTTTCAAACTGCTTTGAAGCATCGATGAAAAGAATATCTCTGTCGTCACGATTCTTTTTAAGTGCAATAATAGTTGTCGGAATAGATGTGTTATAGAAAAGGTTTGAAGGTAAGCCGATAACCGCATAAATTTTACCACTGTCTATAAGCTTCTGTCTTATTTTGCCCTCTGCTGCTCCTCTGAACAGTACACCATGCGGAAGAATAATCGCCATTGTACCTGTGTTTTTCAGATGATAGAAGCCATGAAGCAAAAATGCATAATCTGCCTTTGATTTCGGAGCAAGTACGCCATAATCAGAAAAACGGGAATCATTTAAAAAGCCCTGAGCAGCTGACCAGTTTGCTGAATACGGAGGGTTCATAAGCACCATATCAAAATCAGTTTCCTCATCTGTAGGCCAGTCAGCATCCAGAGTGTCAGCGTTTCGGAGTATCTGGTTTTCCGGATCAACACCATGAAGAAACATATTCATTCTTGCAAGGTTATATGTTGTTGTGGAATTTTCCTGACCAAAATATTTGATGTAGTCAGGCTTATTAGAGTATCTCTTTGCATTTAAAAGCAATGATCCTGAACCGCAGCATGGATCATATACAAGCAATCCCTGTTTATCTTCCTGACCTTGAACTGCAATTCTTGTGAGAATCTGTGATACTTCCTGAGGAGTGTAGAATTCTCCGGCTTTTTTGCCTGTTTCACTTGCAAACTGTCCGATAAGATATTCATAGGCATCACCAAGAACGTCACCCTCA
This sequence comes from uncultured Ruminococcus sp., assembly GCA_937872775.1. Taxonomy (GTDB): domain Bacteria; phylum Bacillota; class Clostridia; order Oscillospirales; family Ruminococcaceae; genus HUN007. The sequence continues at coordinate 3,438 of CALMUA010000106.1, read as the reverse complement.
TGGTTTAAAAGATCAGCCGTATTGATAGTCTTTACAAGTTCGGAAATAGTAGCTGACTGCTTCTGCTCACCTGTACCGAGTCTTGTTGAGTAAAGATCTATATCAGCAAACAGATTTGCAAATATTCTGTCAGACTGCTCAATGTTATTAAAAGCCTTCTGTAAATCTTCACGCTGAAACGCATTGTTATTTGCCTTTTCTGCAAGCTTTGTATATGTAAGCTCAGGCACAATAGTATAGTGATAGCTTTCCTTGATGTCCTCCAAAAGCTCATCTGCATCCTCTGTGTTGCAGATTTCCTCATATGATTTTTGTGCTGCGATCATATTTTCAGGCTTTTCATTGTTTATCAGATCATAGACATGTGTAAGGAAAGTATCTGAAAGGTATTTATAGAATACTATTCCCAGCAGGTAATTTTTATATTCATTTGCATCCATTTTGCTACGCAGTATGTCTGCACCTGCCCAGAGGACACTTAAAAGGTCTTTGCTGTTTTCGTTTATAGTCATTATTATACTTCTCCCTAAATAAAAATATAATAATATTGTAACATGAAACTGGTAAACTATCAATGATATTGCACTGATTGTTTAGTAATTTTATTCATAAATTGAAAATACTTATGTATATCTTTCTATATTGTACAGGAATCTAATGGCTAGTGGCGGTGATGATGGAACAAAAATGTTAGTTAGAAATTACTTAACCAAAAGAGATGAACATAGTATAACATTCAGAACGAACATTATGGATATAATAAAGCCTGAACAAATTTCTGACGTTGATGACAAAAATTTAATGGAAATAGTTACGTTTATGAATGGAACATCATATAACTTAGGAGATTAATCATGTGTAAAGTTTATTCAAAAAATAAATGAACTTTCGGAATCTATATTCAAAATAGAAAAAAATTTCAGATTAAAAGTAATACAGAACTTGAGCTAATAAGCACTTATCTTAGGGATAAACAAGCTTTTTTGAATATTGAAGAAATGATTCTTTACAAGTGTATAGGAGGATTGAAACTTTACGCTGAAAAGCTAATTATGGAAAAGGCTTGCTTTGAGGCAGAAGATATTGATGTGTTTTTTACTGCTAATGCAAAAATATAATAATTATGGAACAACTGTTCTTCGAATTTTTGATAGGCAAATGAGTCCGAAATGTTCATTGTAATATTATTGGTTACATATCAATAAACGAAGGTATCAGTTCAATGAGATAATATTCGATGATTCTTTAAACGGTAAAATTCCTTCATCAATTGAAAATATCCTGTAGAGCTTTAATGAAAGTTTTGCAGGATATTTTTTTTGAGAGTGTATAATAAAGTGTGTAAGTTATTAGTTGAAAATACTTACGTACTTTATTATACACTCTCCTTTCGTTTTAAAATAAATCTATCAAAATGAAATGTTTTTATTACTTTCATTTTGATAGATTTTACATTATTTAACTTTGTGCTATAATAGCACATTTTTTATTTTCTCATCATCTGAAAACTACCGTTTATCACCTCATCCGCCCTCTCCTTATCAGCCTTATCAATTTTTATAACGATATTCTCATCACTGTCATCATTCGACTTCTCATAATAAATTCCTTTCTCCTCAAATATCTCAATCTGTTCAGCAGTAACCTCAACAAAATAAGGCTCATCAATATGCTTATTCTCACTTTGAACACCGGCATCAAGAATTTTTGTAAGTTCCTCAAGACGTGCCGTTTTCTCCACAAGTTCTTTTTCATGAGGAAATTCTTTACCTATTTCCTTCTTTGACTCTTCAAGTTCATACCTGATACTACTCAATTTCTCTGTCAGATTATCTTTTTCCTTTTCAATATTAGCAATCACATTTTCCATTCTTGTAAAGTTTCCTCCGCTGGATTCACCAAATTCAATTCTGTGTTGCGCATTTAAAGTCATATATCCTATAAACTTATTATTTAAAATATCAAACCCGGATGTAAGCTTAAATCCTTTATACTCCCCTATTTCAGATTGATGATTGCAGCCTACCGCTGAAGCCGTTATTGCAGCCTTCAGTCTTTCACCGGCTTCCTTTTTGTCAGATATAAACTTCCCCTGAACCGTAACTCCCCCGAATATCTTGTTACCGTCAGCATCAAGCTTGTCCGGCTGTAATCCGGATACATACTTAACGTCCTCTTTCATGGCAGCTATTTTGCTTTCCAGTTCTGCTATTGTCCTAGGATAGTGTTTTAATATCTTTTCTTCAAGCTTATATTGTGAATTCTGATGATTAGCCTTTAGCATTTTAAGTTTTGAAATATCAACCTCCAGATCCATTCTCTCTTTTATCGTAGGATCACCGGTTGCAAGTGCCTTTACCTCTGCATATGAAAGCGTTACCTCATCAACATCCTGACATGAACGTACCGGTGACTTACTAGTCATTATCTGTGAAATATATTTCTGCTTATTTTCTAAAGTTTGATACAGGTAAGAGTCGAACGTACTTTCCGTAATATACTTAAATACCTTAACCTTTTCATTTGTATTTCCCTGTCTTACAATACGTCCGCGTCGCTGGGCAAAATCTGAAGGCTTCCACGGTGCATCAATATTATGCATTGCAATCATTTTATCCTGCACATTTGTCCCTGCTCCCATTTTCTGGGTTGAACCAATCAATACTCTTACATTTCCGGCTCTTACATCAGAAAATAGTTTATCCTTTTCGGCTTCATTTTTTGCATCATGTATAAACTTTATTTCATTCTCCGGCACACCTTTGGAAATAAGCTTTGATTTAATATCAGAATATATATTAAATCCCCCATCATCATGAGGTACACCAAGGTCTGAAAAAATCAGCTGTGTTGATTTATCATCAGATGTATCCTTCCATATTTCATATACGTTGTCTACACATATATTTATTTTCGTTCCCGGTTCGTCAGGAATATCCGGATTCATCAAACGTGCATCCAAGCCTATCTTTCTGCCGTCGTTTGTAACCATAGGCATATTATCAACTTTTCTATCAATACTACCGTTTCGTATAGCTGCTGCCCTTTCTGCAAGATGCTCTATCATTGACTTTTGCATCTCTGTCGGCTTTGAAATGACTGTAGTTTCTATGCACTCCGGTACTTTCAGATTAAGCATATCGGCTGTTTTTATATCTGCGGCGTCTTTAAACATAGCCATCAATTCCGGCATATTTGTAAACTTCGCAAATCTTGTTTTCATCTGATAGCCACCACCTTCAGGCATAAGCTGACTTTCTGTAATTGTTTCAGCAAAGTTTGCTGCCCAGGCATCAAAATAATTCATTCCGTTTCTTTCAAGCAAATTCGACTGTAAATATCTCATCATGGTATAAATTTCAGAAATTGAATTGCTTACAGGAGTTCCTGTGGCAAATACAATTCCTTTACCACCTGTAATTTCATCAAGATATTGAC
>CALMUA010000105.1 GCA_937872775.1 uncultured Ruminococcus sp. | reverse complement strand
TTTTTATCATTATAAATTATACTACACATATTATTTATAATAATAAATTCTGTTATATGATTATATTCAAAATTGGGGATATATGAATTTTTTTCTCCGTTTTCAGAATTAAGTATATTAAACGAAATATTATCAAGTGAAGGCCTGCTTATTCCAGATGCAAAGAAAGAACTTCCATCGGTTGAAACTGCATGGACTGCATCAATTCCTTCTATTACTATAGAGTTTTCGGAAACAAGTCTGTTTTTTTCGGATATGTTTATGTAATCTTTTCCACCATTATTTGTATATTTATCTGTGCTATTGTCATTGCACGATATAAAAGACAATAATGTTATTGATACAAGCAATAATGATACTACTTTTTTCATTATGATTTATCCTTTTCATTGAAAGTTTTCAGTTCAATTATTCTATTTCCCATTTTCTTTATTGATTCATCATGAGTTACAATTATTACTGTTTTTCCTTCCTTGTTTAATTCCTTCAGAATTTCTATTACTGTTGACGCATTTCTTTTATCAAGAGATCCTGTAGGCTCATCAGCTAAAATTATATCACATTTTTTTAGCATAAGTCTGGCAAGAGCAACTCTTTGCTGTTCACCGCCGGAAAGCTTATATATTTTTTTCTCTTCATATCCTTCAAGTTCAACTTTTTTTAAAGTCTCGGAAATCAGGTGTGGGTCATTAAGGTTTCTGACTATTTTAAGATTTTCTTCTACAGTTTCATTTTCCATAAGTGCAAAGTTCTGAAACAGAAATCCGACTTTAAATCTAAAATATTTCAACTTGTTTTTCCTTTTGCCTATATCTATTCCGTCTACGATCACACATCCGCTGTCTGTTTTTTCTAGTCCTCCTATTATATTAAGCAATGTAGTTTTTCCGCAGCCGCTTTCACCACTGAATACTACAAATTCTCCGCTTTCTATTTTTTCACTGAAATTTTTAAAAACCTGTTTTCCTTCAAATGCTTTATCAATATTCTTTATTTCAATCATAATGCTCCCCCTTTTAATATTTTCTGAATATTTGTTTTTTCGATTCTGGCTATATTTATAAAAGTGACAGCCATTTCTATAAGAAAAAGTATGCATGATATTATACAAACTGTAGATATAAGTTCGTTTTTGTCAATTGCACATAATTTGGAGACTACGAATAAGCTTATAAATGTGGAGATTATCTGTAGAATTGTGTAAATTGCAATTAATCCAGAATGTTTGTTGAATGCTGTGTAGCCATATATTTTAAGCAGACTTAAACGTAGAGCATTTACTCTATACTCCATTTTTACAATTGAGTACATAACTATAATTTCAGTAAAAAATATCAGCAAGGCCACAACTATAATACCCGAAGAAATTATAATCTGGTTTTTTATATTTTCACAGAATGAATCATACAGATTGTTTCGCTTTGATTTAAGCGGATTTTGACTGTTTTGTTCTGAGATCTCTTTAAACTGGTCGTCAGTAAGATTGTAAAGTACGTTGTTTTTTGTACGGCTGAAATCTCCTGAATATAATGGTGTTGTCAGAGTATCTGGATTTATGGTGTTGTATATTATTACAGGGTTTTTTATTAAGCCGTACATTGATGTGAGGTTCTGGTCAAAATAAAGTATTTTAGTTCCGGTTTTATATTCAATAGCTTTATATGTAAAAACAAATTCATTTCCTTCAATTTCTTTAAGACACGTTACTGCTTGTTGAATTTTTTCATCTTTTTTTGATAAATTATCGGGGATTAATATATAAATATCTTCGTTCATATCACACGATCTAAGTGGCGTTATTTTATCAGCAAGATATGCATATGCATTATTATTTGCATAAATTGTATCATCAGACAATTTATCAAGCATGAGTGCATCGGTTTTTCGAAAATAATTTCTATATATTTTTTCATAAGTTGAATTTCTCACTTTGTTATCTAATTCGTTTTTTTCCGGAAAGCAGTCAATATTTATTGAATAATAGCCTTTAAAGTTTTTAATAACACTTCCCGCTTTAATATAATCCGTCAGGCTGTTCATAGAAATCAAGCATAATGTTAAAGATGTTGTAATAAAAACAGATGATATCATCTTCAGCATATAGTTTATTTTAAGTGTTTTCTTGTCGTTGAATGCAGAATTGATAATTAATCTGTAGTCATGTTTCAGATATTTAAGATACATTAGTGAATTGATCATAAATACTAATAAAACTAAACAGATTATTTTTTTATGACAGAAGATTAACGATGTGAATCTGGCAGATATAATTACACCTATGCAAAATTCAAACAATAGAATAAAAGTATCACTTAAAATATTTTTTGTTACTGTAATAGCAGGTGAATGACCAAATGATATTTTGACGAGATATTTTTTTTGATCAACCGTAATGTTATAATATGTGAAAAATGATATTAGTATTGTAATAAGCAGCCATATAGATATAGATACAATTTGTATATAGTTGTTCTCAGCTTTTTTTGTATATCTAATAACATTAAAATTTTCTTCCATAAGAGCTTTTACTGAATCAACATCATTTTCATTGCCTATCAAATAGAATGAAACATATTCGGTGTTGTATTCTGATTCATTTATATCCTTAAATGTACAATATCCTAATTTGTAATTATGGTAAAGAAGACTTTTGAATTTTGTAGAAGGTAAACTGATAGCCTCTTTAACCTGTTGTTCAGCATTTTGTGAACAGACAAATTTGATTTCACTGTGTATATTATCGATATGCTTAATTATATACATACATGTTTTAACATTATATTTATTGGAATAGTCTAATATTTGCTGATTTAAATTCGGACTTTTATCGTGAATTGTAATCTGTGAATAAGAGTCTGAAAGGGGATTGCCCAAAAAGTTTCCTATAATACACTCATTGCTTAGGATTATTCCAAACAAGAACAAAACAAAAGCCATACAATATTTTATTTTTTTCATTATCAATGTCCTTTTAGTCTGTAATTATATTTATAGTTGAAGCTATGAAGGATACTTGTCATATATAACAATGAAGAGGATGTACCCCTCCTCTCTATAGGCGGGGTACATTTCTTCCGTTCAGTCGCAGTACAATCTCAGAATTAACGTAAGCAATCCTGCGATTGCCTCTGTTTGTTAAAATCAGAACTTTGAAGTTAGAGGATTATTGTTTAAAATGACAAAAAGCAACAGCTACTTTACTTACCGATGCTTTTTGTCATTTATGTTTTATTTAATTACGAATCCATCCAGTAAATTCTATGCCGTAAGCATCGCCTTCACCTGATTGACTAAACGTGTCGCTAGCTGTTACAGTTGAATTTGATTGATATCCACTATCTCCGTTTATTGAAAACCCATTGTATTGTGTTTGCCCTTTCAAAACCGCTCTGTGATTAAAAGCATTAGTGTTTTTTGTCGATTTTGTTTGAAATGTATCTGCCCCAAAATTATCCGTAATATCACAATTTACAGTTGAAACCGTGTTACCATTGATATCCTTTAATGTGAATGAACGGTGCCAGCTATTATCAGGTCCGGGATTATCTGTATAACGATCGTTGGTAAGTGTGTAAGTTCTTTCATAATTGGTAGCGGAAACAGTATTTAAAGAATTATTAGATAAAACAGTTAATGCTAGAAAAGCTAAAGAGCTGGTCATTAAAATTGAAGTTATTTTTTTGAAATTCATAATTTTTTATCCTTTCTAATTCGAAATTTCAGGTTTGTATCCAAAAAAACTTTCAAAAAAATCATATAGAGATTTAGCTTCGTCTGAATATTCTTTGTATAACATTTCTTCTGTTTCTGAATAGCTATTTTGATTAATCAAATTTAAATTTTCATCAACTAAGACATCATATACAGCCATGTTATTGTAACTAATAGTCTTCATTACACTGATATACAATTTATCACTTGAAAATAATTTGGGACAACATACTAAATCGGTGTAATGGTCAATAGGTTTATCAGGATCCAATTCATGTACGTGACTCATTTCAAGCTGTCCTGAAAAATGCAGATATCTAGGAATAGACAGGTAGAAATTATACTCATCACCATTTGGAGCAGTAATCGTATCCGTTGAATAAGATATATAGTTGGGGTTATCATTGCCTATGTCTGCATTGAATTGATCTTTTTTTACGATAGGCCTATATATTTTGAAATACATGTAAAGCCATGCAATATTCACTAATGCAAACGCAAATATGATTACTGCTAAAATTATTAAAACAGTTTTTTGATTTTTTGCCAGTTTAATTTTTTTCATACTCATCTTCCTGAAATGTATTTTTGTAAATATATGCAATTGGTGACGTCAATCAATATATATATTTCTATAATTAATATTTATAAT
>CALMUA010000104.1 GCA_937872775.1 uncultured Ruminococcus sp. | reverse complement strand
CGTAGCGGCGACAGACATTGTGCATGGAAATAATATTCTCATTTTTATTGCTTTTTTGATTATGATTTTCTGGTTTATATATATTTATTTTATTATCATAATTCTTCTTTATAAAACGCCCGAGTTCTCCTGATGAAAGAGGGCAATCACCTTTAACTCCGAGTCCGCAATATATCTGTACTGCCGACGGCATACTGTAAAATATTTTTTCATATTTTACATCTGAAAATATACTGGTTATATAAGAGGGTTTACCATTATAGATGATTTTCCCATTATCCATCAGAACCATTCTGTCTGCTGCATCCATAATCCCGTCAAGCTGATGCTCAGCCATAATTATTGTTATTCCCAACTCTGTGTTAAGTTTTTTTACAATAGAAATAAAATTACCGGCAGCTATAGGATCAAGCTGTGATGTAGGTTCATCCAGTATAAGCAGATGAGGCTTCATAACCATAACTGAGGCAAGATTGACAAGCTGTTTCTGCCCTCCGGAAAGCTCTGAAATTTTACTTCGGTACCACTTGTTTATTCCGAAATAGCTTGCTGTTTCCGCTACTGTTTTTTTTATTGAACAATTGCTCATACCAAGATTTTCGAGACCGAATGCAAGCTCATGCCATACTGTATCTGTAACTGGCTGCATATCTGGATTCTGCATCACAAATCCTGTCTGTCTTACTGATACAGCATCATCAAGCTCATGTATCGAGGTTCCTTTATATTTTATGCTTCCGTTAATACTGCCTACAGGCATCAATTCCTTTTTCATAAGGCGAAGAAGTGTTGATTTCCCGCTTCCTGACGCACCGGATATTACAACAAATTCACCTTCATCTATGCTGATGTCTATATTTTGAAGAACTTTCTGATCATTGCCGGAGTACGCATAGCTCAGGTCTTTGATTTCAATAATTTCCAAATTATTCTGCTCCTTAATTCGATGACTGTCGGAACCAGTACGAACAGTGCTGAAAATACATATGATATTATATGGAATGTATCTGTACTGATCTCCTGTAAATATGGATAGTAGCTGTATTCAAACACTTTTTTGTTTGAAATAATCATGAATATAATAAATATCACAGATACTGTTATTAACATAACATCCGGTTTACGCATTTTAAAAACAGAATAACTGGTTCTTCCCCGTATTCCAAATCCCCTTGATCTCATCGAAGCTGCAGTATCAACTGAATTTTCTATTGACCATGTCAGAAGCACAGATATTATGGTAAGATGTGATATGATTTTTTCATATAAATTATCACAATAATATAACCCCATTGCTTTTCTGGTGTTTTTTATTTCATTCAGCTTTATTTTAAGCATCGGAATAAATCTCAGGGACATAGAAATAATTATTGAAAGTGTCCTGGATAAATATGATGCAATATAGAGAGTTTTTTCGGAATCATTTATTGTGTTAAAACATTTTCCCCAGATAAAAACGGCTTCAAGCATCATTGAAATAAAAAAGCCATATATAAGGGCTTCAAGTGTGAATGCACTGTCATTTATAAAAAATAAAGGAGTTCCGCCGTATCTGTTTATAAGTGGATTTACTGCTGTAATAACAAGCATAAACGGAAGTAGCTTTTTAATTTCTGTAAGTATTACCTGTATTCCCAGAACAGAACTACTGTAAATAACAGCTCCTGCAAATGAAATTACAATAAATACAGGATTTCTTGAAATAACAGCAAACAGGAATATTGCTGCAAAAAACATGTATATACACGCCGGATGATAATAAGACAGCTCTTTCACTTTATATCCCTTCCTAAATCACAGCTGAATGCCCATCTGATAACATCCCCGTCAGATACAGTAACGTCACTGCAGCCTTTTCCTGATTGTTTTCCATTTACAGTAAATATCCAGCCGCTCAGCTCTCCGCAGGAAAATTCGTAGATATTATTTATTGACTTAATATATACTGTTCCGAGTGAATTCTGTGACGAACCCTGAAATGCTATCTGTATTTTATTTTTCTTTACTGCCCTCTGAAGTATATCATAAACAGAATCGCCCTCATAAAATTCATATTCGGATGCAGCAAGTATCTGACCATCATCCGAAATATCACTACTGTTTTTAAGCTGAGAATCCAGCTTATCCATATTATCCAGTATCGTATTGCAGTCTATACTCAGATTTACTGTTCCAGCCGGACTTTCTGGTTTTTTGATATCATTATCTGAATAATACTTGTCTTTAGATTTAATATTAGTACTGCTGATTATCAGTATCAGCAATGTTATTAATGTAAATATAATCAGAAGATTATTTCTTAGTTTTATGTTCTTTTTACATACTATCAGAATCAACACCGTTCCTACAGCAAATGAAATAAAAATAATAAACTTTATATTAATATGTTTATCATAACCACTTGTATCTTGAGATATTTTATCTGAAGATACTTTCTCATCAGATTCTGAAGTAAAAATTCCCGAAACAGATGATGTCTCTGCTTTTAAATTCTTTCCACTTACGTATTCTGATTCTGATAAATCAGTCTTAACGGTATCTGAAACTTTTGACTGAGATACCGTAATCTGATCATTTTCAGGCATAGTTTCCGCCACAACTGAGACTTCACTATTCTGATATTCCTGTTGTACTTTATCCTGGGCCTGATCAGTGCTGTTATTATGAGCATTGTAGTCATATACCCCAAAATCAAAAAATGATGACTGTGATGTACTGTATCTGTAAAGTGAAACAAGTGCCATCATTGACTGAACAGTTGACATCTGATTTGACTGTCCTGTACCCTGAGCATGAGAAAAACCACCGTCATCGCACCTGTATCTGATAAGCCCGTCAAATATATTGTTACCATTCTTAATAAAACGCGCATCTGACGAAATATCAATATTCATTGCCGTGAGTGCAATCATTACCTGTGCCGTGCTTTCAGCGTTGAATGTTCCGAAACTCTGAAAATCACCATCTGTACCCTGTGTGTCGGATAAAACATTTACTGCTCTGTCAACAGCGTATCTTACTGTATCATTTTCATTATAATGTGGTGCAAGAGCTGTTATTACATTTGCTGTTAAATCTGCATCACATGATGTACCCATAAGTGAAAATCCACCGTCTTCAAGCTGCTGTGATAAAATCTCATGTATAATATTTTCACGTGTGTAGTATGAATTATCAGGAATCTTATAATTCATTGAATCAAGAGCAATAAGCCCCCATACCCATCCCGACAATCCCTGCTTTCCGAGTGATGCAGTGTTTCCTCTGTTGTAAACACCATCTGATACAAGATTTATCTGTCCTGAGCTTTTCGTATCAAGTGAAAGCGGATCACCTCCACAGGATAAAACCGTCAGAATAATTCTGTGCCACTCTGTAGATTTTACAGGATCCAGCTTATACTGAGTCTGATACGACGAGTCAATATAATTTGTAAGAGATGCAAGATATGAATTGTAGTCATCAGAAATATTATATCTTGACAATGCGACTGCATACCAGTCAGCGTTCGGGTTCCCAGAATTTTCAAGCAGCCCGCTTAACAGCAGACTGCCCGATGTTCCGTATAATTTCTTTGAATAGTCTATAATACCGTTGATTACATTCTGATTATCCTGTATCTCATAAGCCATAACATTGTGCCTACTGTCAAAAACACAAAATTGTGTTATAAGTATCGCAAATGCCAGAAATATCGATACAATTTTTTTCATTATTTTCTTCTCTTCTTAGCTATTATTCCTGCAGTCACAGCAGCTGCTCCAGCTGAAATAATAAGTGCTGATATGGCTTTATCACCTGTATCAGGAGATTTTCCAGCTTTTGTAGTAGCCTTTGCTGTAGTTGAAGCTGTTGTTACTGAGGTCGTTGTTGCTGCAGATGTTACCGCTGCAGTTGTAGTAGTAGTATCAGATACTGTTGTTGTAACAGTTGATGTTAAGTTGGCTTCGTCATATGCTGCTTTAAAATCAGTATATGCTTTATTTATCTTATCCTGTTCGGCTTTTAAATCAGAAACTTCTGAAACGGCCTTATTATAAGCCTTTTTGAGATCTGCATCAGATTTTACCGCATCCTTGGCATCTGCCATGATTTCATACAGATCATCCCTGTCTGCAGCAGGAGTAAGTGATTCCGATCCCCCCCATGACGAATTATCGATACCTATATCTGAACCATAACCGTAAATTGTGAATTCATAACGTAAAACATCGCCATCAACAGGTTTATATCCGGATATTCCTGAACTGGAAGGTTTATTATTTACTACATATATCCATCCTGACGGTGTATAGTAATCACCTGCATTAAGCCATCCGTTCATTGAACGTTTATTTTCTATCTTTCCCTTTCCAAGAGCTGTAACAGCATCAGAAATATACTGCGGGATGTCTGCCTCTTCGCTTCCATTATCAGCTATTGAAGATACATAATCTGATGAACTTGACGTAAGGCCTTTTCCTGCATTGATATTCTCGTTTTCTAAAAACCTTTTTGTAATATCAACACCACTTTCACCCATGTAAAAAGGAACACGCTGAGGTTCTTTGACAAAGCCCTGACCGAGTACAAATTTTTCGGCTGTCATTGTGACATAGCCTGCCGGTTCTGCTGTTTCATCTGCTGAAACTGTAAATGCTGATGTCATCAACAGAGATACAACTGCAATTGTTGAAATAATTACTTTTTTTGCTTTCATTTTTTATTCCTCCGATAAAAATTTCAAATTTATGAGTCTTCCAGGTCTTCTGACTTAAAATCATCCTCAGGTTCATGTCTTCCCGAAATATTTCAGTGACACAGCCTTGAACCATTGTCATTATCACAGCAGCGGGGACTGTTACGGATTTTCACCGTATTCCCTTAACAAAACTCATATGTTTTAATTTTATACTTTTTCAGATGTTTTGTCAACTGTTTCTGCTGTCTGATAATTGATAGTATTTTCTCATCTGTAATAACTACAACATAAAAAAAATCATCCGTTGCTTATAAATGGATGATTTTTTTTAAATTTAATTGTTATTTTCATCTTTATCCGAAAGATACTTTTCAACTATGAACTTAGGACGCTTTTTAGTCTCAAGATAAGACTTTCCAACATACTCACCTATAATACCGATTGCAAGAAGCTGCAGTCCTCCTATAGCCCAGATTGAAACGATTGTTGAAGTCCATCCTATTTCTGTCTGTCCTGTAAAATGTCTTATCAATGAATATATAAGCATAATTATACTTATAAAAAATATAAGCGCTCCCAGAAACGATATCATCTTTATCGGTTTTGTTGAAAGTGAAGTAATTCCCTCCCATGCAAATGCAAGCATTTTTTTCAAAGGATATTTTGACTCCCCTGCAAATCGTTCTTTTCTCTCGTAATAAACACTATCACTCTTATATCCGATCATCGGCACTACACCACGCAGAAAAAGATTTACTTCTTCAAAATTTTCAAGTTCATCAAGAGCTCGTCTGCTCATAAGTCGGTAATCAGCATGGTTAAATACAATATCTGCTCCCATAAGCTTCATAATCTTATAAAAGCCTTCTGCCGTGAATTTTTTAAAAAAGGTATCAGTCTCACGTGCACTTCTGACACCGTACACAATATCACAGCCTTCATGATACTTTTCTACCATTCCGTCAATTGCATTTATATCATCCTGAAGATCTGCGTCAAGTGAAATTGCCATATCACAGTGATCCTTGACAGTCATTAGTCCGCACAGAAGTGCATTCTGATGTCCTTTGTTCCTTGAAAGCTTGATTCCCTGAAAAATATTGTTTTCGTCATGCAGTCCGCATATCATCTCCCAGGTTTTATCCTTTGAACCATCATTTATAAATACTATGCGACTTTTATCAGATATCTTATTACTTCTTATAAGCGTATCCATTTTATCTTTCAGCTGTTTTGACGTTTCAGGAAGAACCTCCTCTTCATTGTAACAAGGAATTACTAAATATAATGTGTCCATAAAAACCTCCGTTATTTCCAGAATGCAAATAAATGTTCCATTGTATAGCATATATCCGGATAATCTTCTACAGAAAATGTGAAATTAAATATTTGAATGCTATTTATTATTACAGCAGAAACTGCTGAAAAAGCCATGAACTTATTAATAAATCTCTTTTTTGTTTTATCCTGTGATTTTGTATACAGATAAAAGATTATTGCATATGCTCCCAGAATCATCTGCCATGAAAAATCAGCTGTATATCTTACTGCATATCCGCTTTCCCATGTTGAAAAAATTATTATAAACGGCATGACAATACATGGCACACCTATTGTAAAAAGTGCTTTTATCTTTGCTCTTTTATCAGGGAGGCTTTTAAGTACTTTTCTGCTGAGAAAATACGCAAATACAGGTAATGCAAGAAATAATATTCCAGATGTATTTCCTACATCCGAGAAATAATATCCATTTGCATCAAATGAAGAAAAAGGTGTTGTTATAAACGGATATTTAAGCGAGAAGGATGGTACTGCAAAGAAATAATTAAAAAGTCCTATCATTACAAATATTGTGTGGTACTGTGAATGTATAAAATCGTTTATAGTAAGTGAATATTTTATTCCGAAATCAAAAGGTGAACCAAAACGTGCTGCATTATACCACATCTGTACACTTCCAAGTAGAATCAAAGGAACTAACGCACAGGCAAGATATGCCCATTTATTCATGTGCTTATTTTTTTCAGGTCCGAATTTTTTTTCAGTATCAGCAGATTCATTTACCGGAATTGATATCAGCTCTTCTTTTTTGAATAAACCGTACGCATAGTATATACATGTACATATGCAGTACACTGCCAATGTCGGACGACACAATACAGCCAGTCCCATAAACACTGATGAAAGAATGACTTTAATCAGTGATATCTTTCCTTTGCACAGTACATTTGACGAAAATAACAGAAATGACCCTATTGCTACAAACATAAATCCTGAAGATATAGAAATTTCATAAAAAATATTTCTTCCTATACAGAACCATATTCCGCATGCGGATAAAAGAATCACATGTCCGGCTATCGCTATTCCCACAGGTATTTTTTTATACCATTTTTTTAAGAATACGTAATACGTCATACTGAGGAAAACCATACCTATAATTGAGAAGAGCATAATAGAAAGATTTGTTGAACAATAATATCCGGTTATTATGTGATATGGCAGATAAAGCAGAATAACAGGAGCTATTCCATAATATGAATAATATTTTCCGTTATAATATACATGATCCCATTCGTACTCAAATCCCGCCTCACCTCTCTGGCCCCAGTCATACGGATTTTCAATTTCAGTAAGTCCGGCAGGAGGATGCTTAAGAAGCGATATCTGCTTGTGTTCAAAAGCCTCAACAAGTTCTTCAGTTATCTGATTTCCCTGAGTAAGCTTCATATGATCCTTCATTGTATTGTCGTCGCCGAGCTTTGCATTGATAATAAGCACCGTCAGGATACAGCACCCGATCGTTAAAACACCAAAAATAACTGCACATAACTTGCTTGACTTGTAAAACGGAACCCTGAATAATCTGTATGATACTACTGAATATACCAGTACAGACAGCATTACAACAAGGAATACTCTTATGTAAGATATATCAAACGGTATTGCCTTATTGATTGTAATACTTTTAACTACTATAGAATCGTAATCTTTATAATTAGTGAATTTTACTCTCAGCTTTCCCAGTTCTCCGGAAAACTCACACGGAACATAACTTGACTTGTCATTATTATTTAAAATATCCCATTTTGCTATATCATAACGATAATCAGAATGAGTCTCGTCAGTAATATCTACAACAACGTGTGTATTTTTAGTTTTACCCTGAAATTCTACATCTGCAAATATTGTATTAACAGGGTATTTAAGATCGTTATACTCAATCAGAACTTCATCTTTTCCGGTGATGATGAGATTGTCTGATTCCTGATTATAAATAAAATTACCGTTTTCAATAGAAGCCTGGGACAATGGAAGAGTTTTTTCATACTGACTTTCAAACATAAGTTTATATGATGGAGCCTGAAAAACAGTAAGTTCAAGTACTGATACTATAATAAATGCTTTACCAAAAAATCTGAGTATATCCATATTTTTTTTATGTCCAAAATGCCATGTTATCATTTCAATAACTGCGGTTATACCCAGAAGAGTAAATGCTCCGTCAAATCGACCTTTTATTATGCCTGTGAGGTCGGCCAATCCTTCTACAGCTATTATAATACAGACAATTATGCAACCCCTTTTTTTATCATTTTCTTTTTTTGAGTCTGTAATCTTTGAAGATTTTTTAATTACAATGCTTAAAAAAATCGTTGCCAATAAAAATAAAAAAAATAAAATTGTCATTTGTAGTTCCGCCTTTGCTTTTTAATAAATATTACATTCTGGATTATTTAGTATATAGGCCATTTACTAATATACGTTTTTTATTATACCACAAAAAAAAGCATATTTCAATATTATTTGTTTAGTGATAGTTTATTTCCACTTTTTTTAAAAAGATTAAACTTATCAACCAATTATTACATATATACTTATATTTTAAATTCACCAACATTTTTAATACATTTTATCTATTAAAAATGCTACAAAAAAAGTCCAAACCGGAATTTAATTTTCCGGCTGAACCTCTTTTTTATTTTTTTTCTTCAGGATACCTGCAATAAATACAACTGCTGAAGGAATAATTATAACATCTCCGATAATTGAATAAAGGCTTTTGCTAGATACACATGAAATATTACTTTTTAGTGTATATACAACATTTTCAGGTGCCTTTGCAATAACCTGTCCCGTCGGTGAAATCACTGATGTTATTCCTGATGTACTGCATCTGATAACATAGCGACTGTTTTCCACTGCCCTTAGTATTGAATGTGAATGATGTTGTGCGACCTCAGCTGAACCACTGAACCATGAATCATTACTCAGTATCATTAAAAAATCTGCGTTTTCAGATACAGCTTTTCTCGCAGCTGACGGATATAACGATTCATAACATATTATACATCCTGCACATCCGCAGCCGGTATCTATTGTAACTTCATCTCCGCCCTTTGAAAATTCTCCTATTCCTGTAAATGTATTTCGTATTATGTTTCCTGCAAGCCATTCAAGAGGTACCATCTCACCAAACGGTACTAATATTTTTTTTGAGTATATTTCTGAAATTTTTCCGTTAGGATAAATTGCTGCCATAGAATTGTATTTTTGTTTATCCTTATATGAATAACATCCGAATACAACATTTATTTTTTTAGAATTTGCTATATCAGCTATCCTTTTTAATTCTTCAGAATTTGCTTTAATATTAAAGTTCATTGCTGACTCTGGAAGTACAACAATACTTTCATCGTTATATGAGATATTGTTGAGGGCTGAAATATAGTAATCAAGTGTCTGATTATCAGAATATTGCTGCTTTTGATTCTCACCTATATTAGACTGCAGCAGTATTACAGAAATATCATCACCACACCTGAATTTTCTGCTTATATTCATTTTTCCATATAAAACATTCAGTGAAAATATAAGTACCAGCATCTCAGCGCCTATAACCAAACGTTTTCTGCATTTTACATTGCATATAATATATCCGAGAAGTGCATTAACTACGACAATTAAAAAAGACGTAAACAAACTTCCGAATAAATTTGCTGACTGAATAAATTCAGTGTATGATGTCACTGACACAGCCATTCTGAACCATGGAAATGTTACAGGATATAATGTTTCGTGAAACCATTCTCCCAGTATAAAAAGCAGGGCAAATACAAATACATCACCAATATTATTTTTTTGAAGTGATGCATATACACACATTGTAAGTGCCATAATCACTGCATGCACTGCAGACTCCACAATTATCAAAAAAATTATTAATATCAGTGTATTTATTTTTCCGTTATACATTTTTACATTAATCTCAGAAAGCCAGCTCAGTGAAACTACCATAAATACCAGATAGAAAAAAAATATTCTTCTGAACATTTCCGATTTTTTCATGTTTTCTGATTTAAATATAACAATAATAAGCGGAATCATTGAAAAGAAAGCCATAAATAAAAATCTGCTGCTATACATACACATGGAGGCTGCTGCTCCGGATGCTGAACAAATAAAAATATCATATATTTTTTTCAATTTAATCAAGTACCGCATCTATTTTTTTCCTGTCAAAACCTATAATAACATTTCCATCTATAACACTTACCGGTATAGCTGACTGTCCGGAAACCCTGTAGAGTTCCTTTGCATTTTCTTCACTTTTTTTTACATCTACCACATCATACTTAAATCCCTTTTTATCAAGATACGCTTTAAGTTCTCTGCAGTAGCCACAATTATCTGATGAATATACTTTAATCATAAAAACATTCCTTTATTATAATTTTATTTTGCCATTTACTGTTTTTTCTGCATTAAGTGCAGCAATTGTTCCGTCACAAACAGCAGTTGTAATTTGTCTGTATTCCTTGGTTCTGACATCTCCGGCTGCATATACTCCAAAAACATTTGTCTTGAGTTGATCATCAGCAATGATATATCCATTTTCATCAACTGAAATATAATCTGTAAATATACCTGTATTAGGCTTGTATCCAATATAAGCAAATACACCGTCAATCGGAATTATTGAACTTGTATTGCTTCTGGTATTCTTTATTTCTGCAGCAATTACTCTGTTGTCACCAATCAGCCCTGTAAGATCCCAGTTATAAAGTATTTTTATGTTTTCAACAGATTTTAATCTGTCAATTAATACATTTTCACAATGAAAGCTGTCCTTTCTTCTTATCATTACTACTTTGGCTGCTATAGATGATAAATATATTGCTGCTGATACAGCACTGTTTCCACCACCTATAACTGCAACAGTTTTATTTTTGTACATTGTTCCGTCACATGTTGCACAATAATGTACACCGTTTCCTCTCATCTTTTCCTCACCTTTAATATTAAGAGGAATAACTGAGGAACCCGAAGCAATAATTACAGATTTCGCATTATACACGGCCTCTGATGTAGTTACAGTTTTCTTATTATCCGTTAAATTCACTTTAATGGTCTCAGAAAATTCGTTTATTTGTGCTCCACTCTTTATCGCCTGCTGTTTCATATTGTCAGAAAGCTCTATTCCTGATACATCACTGTATGATGGATAATTTTCAATTTTATTTATAGATGAAAGTTGTCCGCCCACAGCAGATGTTTCACTTAAAACCGTATCTAATCCTGCTCTGGCCGCATATATTGCTGCAGTAAGTCCTGCCGCACCACCGCCTATAATAAACACATCTGTATCTATCTCCATATTATTTCCTCCATTACTGCACTGCTAATGTTATTTTATATCATTACACAATAAAATATACATTTGTTAAATCTAATTTTTTTCATTATTTTATTTTAAACGTTATTAATGTTTGATTGTCATACTTTATTTACCTCGATATAACTCAGGCTATATGCATATGAAAATATAAAGTTCAAATCGGCTTATTATGCCAATTTTTATTGGTAATTTTGCAATATAATATCAACATTTATATATTATTATTGTACAAATCTGTTTTTTTGAGCTAAAAAGTGTTGACATAACAGTGATGACATGCTATACTAATATCAATGAAGGAAATGAAACGTTTGATATAAAGCAAAACTGCTGAAAAGTAGTGACGCAAAGCTAAAGGGACTAAACTGAACGATATTTTAAATGAACAACACCTTCCTTAAAATGTTCAGCAAACGTCAGCCAGTTGCCTGCTTTCGTATCCCAGATTACGATTAATGAGTGTACAATCATTAGAAGCAATCTAAAGTTTTAAAACAATATAATCCTTTATCATAACAAAATGTTTTAGTGAGGTTAATAAGCTCAGGCTTTATACGAAAGTTTACGGTTTGTTTCCCCGAACGTTATGTCAGGGTCAGTTTCTTATCCTTTTTTAAATAATTACAGGCGCAGAACATACGTTTTTTTCCAACCGAAATGGACCAGATCTGGTTTTTCTTCATGAATTTTTATTTGCCGAAGGACAGGTCAGATTTATTAAGTTCCATTGTTTTAAAGTTTTTCCCCTTTTGTTTTTTAAATTTTTACTTTAAATTTCTCTTTTCAAATTTCTCCTTTTAAATTTTCTTTCAAATCTTCTTTTAAACTTCTAATTCTCCTTAAAAATTATTACGGAAATAAAAATAACGAGGGATATATCAGCTAATATGCAAGGATATATCCCCGTTATTTTTTTGTGTATAAAAACATAAATAATATTGTCACTACAGGCTCATGTAAAAATTTTTTTATAAATTCAATCATATATTAAGACATCCGGACTATTTTGCCAAGTGTATACAGCACTCCGGAAAATCCTGCAAAAAATTAAGACATCCCATAAATCTACTTTTTGAGTCTTAATAGCAACAACATTATATAAAACCTTGATTTGAGTTAATGTTATCATTGACATTTATTTTTTTCTATGATAAAATTGTATCACAGAGTATTGACTATTATATTTACTCAAATAAAAACTTTTAAAAAGGTTCATTATTAATTATCAGGGGGCAAAAAAACTTGAATATTCCACTAAAATTAAAGCCCGCGTTTAAAGACTATATATGGGGCGGCACAAAGCTCAGGGATGAATTCAATAAAAAATGTGATTTTCAGAAGATATCAGAAAGCTGGGAGCTGTCATGTCATAAGGACGGAAATTCAATTATTGAAAACGGACCAGATGCAGGAAGTTCTTTAGCTGACTATATTCAGAAATACGGAAAAAGTATACTCGGAACTAACTGTGTAAAATTCGATAACCTTCCGGTTCTTATAAAGCTGATAGATGCTAAGGACAATCTTTCTGTTCAGGTTCATCCTGCAAATGACTATGCATTGTCAACAGAAGGTGAATACGGCAAAACAGAAATGTGGTATATAGTTGACTGTGAAGAAAACTCTTCTCTATTGTATGGATTTAAAAAAAATATAACAAAAGAAGAATTTACACAACGAATAGAAAATAATACACTTCTTGAGGTTACAAAGAGTGTACCAGTCAAAAAAGGGGATGTTTTCTTTATAGAAGCCGGAACCCTTCATGCTATAGGCAAAGGAATTCTTATTGCAGAGATTCAGCAGAATTCAAACACCACATACAGAATTTACGACTATGGAAGAACAGATAAAAACGGAAATGGGCGAGAACTCCATATAAAAAAAGCATGTGACGTTACAAAGCTCTGTCCTGCTGTTCCATACCCTCATAATCCGGAAGAAAAATATAGCGGATACTCTCAGCGTCTTCTGTCATCATGCGAATATTTTACTGTAAATTCACTTGATGTATCATACTCTGCTTGTCTTACAGCAGATGAAAAATCCTTCTGTCACATTCTCTTGATTGATGGAAGCTGTACATTAAGAAGCGACTCATACGATGATATTAAATTAATAAAAGGTGACAGTGTATTTATCCCTGCTGGATTCGGAAACTTCCATATAGACGGATTATGCAAGCTGATAAAGACTCATATAGATTAATATTTAACGGAGGATTTTTATGAAATATTATGTTGGAATCGACCTTGGCGGAACAAACATTTCAGCCGGAGTTGTAAATGAAAATTACGAAATTATTGCAAAGGCTTCAATTAAAACAAATTGTCCGAGACCAGCTGTAGAAATTGCAGAAGATATGGCGAAAACCGCAATAGAATCAATCAAAAAAGCTGAACTTTCATTAGATCAGATAGAATGGATAGGTATAGGAACACCAGGAATAGCAAACTGTGCAACCGGAATTATTGAGTATTCAAATAATCTTGATTTTACAAATGTTCCTATGGCTGAATATATTCAAAAATATATTGACAAACCTGTTTACATTGAAAATGACGCAAATGCAGCTGCATATGGAGAATTCGTTGCAGGTGCTGCCAGAAATGCTGTAAATGCTGTATGTATTACACTGGGAACAGGTGTAGGTGGAGGAATAATAATTGATGGAAAGATTTATTCCGGTTCAAATTCAGCTGGTGCAGAACTTGGACATATGGTAATCGAAGTTGACGGACCTCAGTGTACATGTGGACGTAATGGTTGTTTTGAAGTATTTTCATCTGCTACAGGTCTGATCAGAATGACAAAAGAGGCAATGGAAAAAGATAAGAACAGCACTATGTGGAAATTATCTTTTGACAGAAACAATAAGGTAACAGCCAGAACTTCATTTGATGCCATGCGTTCAGGAGATAAGTCTGCTGCAGAAGTAGTTGACAAGTATATTAAATATCTTTCAGCAGGAATAACAAACATAATAAATATATTCCAGCCTGATATTCTCTGTATAGGCGGAGGTGTATGCAACGAAGGCGACCCTCTTCTCCTTCCTGTACGTGAACTTGTAAAAAAAGAAGTGTACACAAGAAATTCAAAGAAAAACACAAAAATTGTTATTGCTGAACTTGGTAATGATGCTGGTATAATAGGTGCAGCATTCTTAGGAAATGCAATAAACAAATAAATCTTTCTGAGCACTCTCTATTATACTGAATATACAGGATGCTCCGAATAATGGTTCATCAATCCTTAAATCGTCAATTTACGTTATATCAAAAATATAAAGTCCTCAATTTGGCTCTCAAAGGTTTGATTGAGGACTTTTATATATGCTTTAATTTTATAACTCAGGTAATAGTCACTTGACTCTAAGACGGAGGATTTCACATCCACACTGAAGTAGGAGTTAATTAAAAACTCCAAAACTTTATTTAAAAAGCAAGAGCATTAATATTGTTCTCAATAAACAATATTAATGCTCTTTTTTGTTATTATTAATTTTCAAAGGATAAAATCATAAAAATATCTGATATTATTATATGATTTTCCCGGTTATCCTATGATCCCGTATATATAATCACTAAGTTTTCTATTGTATGGCTAAATATAAACCATTTTTATAATAATCATTGCCTACTGCTAAAATACTTTTTTATTTTCCTCGTCTCTGGCTTTTAAACTCAACCGCATTAAAACCTCTTTCCGCAAGTTCTTTATGGAATTTCGCATCAATTTTAGCCAATTTCTTTGCATCCTTAGGAGAAACTACGCGTTTTGACTGATTGTTATAAGTATTTACAGGTGGAGTGCTATAAAGACTCTTACTTGATGACGGTACATACGGTACATAATCAGGGACTATATCTTCTTTTTCAGATGCCTTATTTTTTTCTTCAGCAGAACCTCCGGCGGCACCTAACTGACGCAAAGCTTCTTCTATTGAATCTACCATAGGTGTATTATTCTGAGGATTGAATAATACAGGTATTGGTTTCTTTTTAATCTGATCTTCTTTATTCAGTACAGGGGCATTACCTGAAGATGCATTATTTAACTGTGAAATATCCGCATTTGAAAATGTATTGCTGTTTTTAAACTGATTACTGAACGAACCATTATTTACATTATTATATGACTGTACAGCAGAATTATAGTTCTGACTGAATGAATTGTTAAACTGTGAAACATCTGACTGTGACTCCACAGGAGTGGATGTGTATGTATTTTGCAATGAACCTGAATTTCCATACAACGTTTGCTGCTGGTATGATGTATATGGTGCTGCTGGTACAGTGTCCTGTTGCATTGAAGGTGGTACTATAAATTTATTCGGCATATTAAAGCCTGATGCTGATGACACTGCTGTAAACTCGTCTGCTGTTGACTGTACGTTTGATATCACAGGAGGTACTGCAGAAATAAACTCATTTGCAGGAGGTACTATTGATACGAATTCACTTACAGGAGATACAAATGGCGGATTATTATCCTGAGACTGTATTGAGCCTATATCTGCAAATTCATTAACAATTGAAGCTGCAGGTAACGGCTGACTTACCTGAGGCTGCGTAAAGTGATTTACAGGTGAATGTATATCAAGTGAATCAAACTGAAGTGACGGTGATTGCTGGTATGTTGGCTGACTAAGAGGTACACTGTTCATATCTGATATATCAGGTACTTCTATACTATCAAACGATGAATTAAAACTCTGTGCTTTCACAGATGATAACTGATCTGAGAACAGTGTCTGTGAAGAAACACTTTCGTTTGTATAAGGCTGATATACCGGTGTTAATTCCGGAACCTCCGGCACAACAAAATCATCAATTATATCTTGAGACTTTTCAACTGAAACTGAGCCGAATTCGGAATTCGGAATACTATTAATATCATGGGAACTTACATATTCAGCTTCAACCAATGGTATCTGATTTGAGTAAAATGATGAAGCATCTCCCGTAATAGGTGCACTTACAGACGAAGTATCATATTCAGTATCTATTTCAAACTGAGACAGTATTTCATCAGCTGCAGATATAATATTGCTGGCTGCATTAAATGATTGTTGTTTTGAAACAGGAGCAGATTCCTGAGGAATTGTTTCCTTTTTTACAATAAACTGTGACAAAAAATCATCATCTACAGCTGACGTCTTTTTAATCTCCGGAGCATTTGATGATTTTAACTCAGCCTGTTGAGACTGATATGTCTGATTCTGAGATGTTGAATTATTATTATACTGTAATGCTGACTGAACTGACTGTTGATAACCAGGATATTCCACTGCCGGCTGTGCATATGAAGATTGCTGATACTGATTTGATGATGTATTATCAGGCATATCTGCTTTTAACGGAGGTAACTCACTTGTATTTTTCGGTGTTTTTGAATCACGTTTAGATGAGGCTTCTGATTCACGCTTAAGTACGTACTCTTCATATGTAGATTCTGTTATTGTTCCCTGTTTTTTTTCACGGGCAAAACGCTTTCTTTCTTCTCTGGCAAGTTTCAGTTCCTCACGATTACTCTCGCGAATCAGTTTTGTTGCAAATACCTCTTTACATCTTTCACATTTAAGATCAGTAATATCTGTCATTTCGCCTTCTCTTGAGTATCCTGAATTGCCCTGAAGCCTTATTCCGCATCCGGTTTTTCTGTCGTTATCGGCACCATGTATTATATTATCCTTATTTGAGCGAATTAACGTTATCGGCATAGTTTACCTCCTATTTAACTTGGTCATTAATTATATTATAAATCAATTTATGATTAATTGCAACTCTTTTTATAAAAATTGCGATTATATTCTTAAGTTTTTTACTAAATCAACAACTTTGTATTATTAAAGGGACTTACAAAAAATGTTTTACACAAAAAAAATATAT
>CALMUA010000103.1 GCA_937872775.1 uncultured Ruminococcus sp. | reverse complement strand
CCTTCCTTATAGTACATAGTGTACTATTTTCATAATATTTTGTCAAGTATTGATATAAACGTTAAATGTTTATGTATCTTAGTGATAAAAATTGATAAAAAATATCGCTTTGTTTAAAATCACCAAAATAGAATTAATTAAATGCAACATAAAAAGAAAAAGCACTTATATGAAATACATGCTTGCAAGTTAAAATCCATAATATTACATGAAAAGTGGTGCAAAATAGACTTATAACCATAACATATATGCTCATATTTCTATAGTATAACAGCTCTTTTATAATGCAGCTAAAAAGCATATTGATTTTTGTCGTGCAGCATGATATTATTTATAAAAAGATAAATTACAAAATTGTATCTGCGAGGTTTATTATGAATAAAAAACAATACTTCAGTTCTGTAGAAAAATCACTTTGCTTCAATGGTAATAATTACAGAATAAAACATGCCTTAAAAAACAATGGAAAAAGAAAAACAGTTGCATTTCTCGGTGGTTCTATAACAATGGGATGGAACGGTGAGGAAATGCTGAGAGATAATTACTCTGTTTTTATTTATAAATATTTATGCGGCACATATCCGGAAAATGATTTTGCATATGTTAATATGTCAATTCCAAGTGCCAATTCGTTTATTGGTCTGTCTATACTTGAAAAAAACATTGACAGCAACATAATGCCGGATATTGTATTTGTAGAATACGCAGTTAATAATGAATGTGGCAGGGAATATATGATTTCATATGAAAGTCTAATATGTAAACTGCTGAATCTTCCTTCAAAGCCGGCAGTAATACTGGTGTTTACAATTAATCAGTCATTTTATACAAGTCAGGGATATATGAAAAGAATAGGTGAAAATTATGGATTACCTATGATAAGTATAGCTGATATAATCAAATCACTTGTAACTGATAACATTATTGAATGGTCAACGTATTCAAATGACTGGATACATCCTAATATATGGGGACATAAGTTTATATCAGACTGTCTTATTAATTTTTTTAAAAAAGTAAATAAAGAAAGTACTGACGAGGAATATCAGTTTAATAAACAGGTATATTCACTTGATTATATTAATTATATACCGGTCGCACCTTCACTATATGATATCAGCTGTAATGGCTATGAAGAGATAAATGCTTCTGAATTTTTTGAACACGGACTCAGATATATACCTGAAACAAATGATGTGTTTCTCAGTTTCAATGCAGATTTTAAACATCTGTTTATGACTTATATGCATGACAAAACTGAAAAATACAGTGATGCTGACATTTATGTTGACAACAAAAAGGTATCATTACTTCAGGGAAAAAGTTTGTATGGCTGGGACAATATAGTTATGAAGCATATATGTGAATTTGAACATAAAGGACATCATACAGTTGAAATAAATATCAAGGACAGAAGCAAAACATTTGTTCTGGCAGAAATAGGGATATACTGACGGCGTAACAGATTTAAAAAACATAAAACAAAAAAGCTGTAATGACAATAAAATTCATTACAGCTTTTAATATTTCTTTAAAAATTTTATAATCTTTTGCTGTTGCAAGGACAGAAAAAATAAATATTTACTAAAAAACGGCACCTGCATTTTAATACAGGTGCCGTTGAATTCAGTTATTATTAAATATTAATCAGCAAAATATTTTACGCCGCTTTCAAATATGAACTGATCTTTTGAACCTTTGACATTTTTACAGACATCAGATCCTTTTCTTTCGCTGTGTCCCATTTTTCCGAGAACTCTTCCGTCAGGGGATGTGATGCCTTCAATAGCGTCTACTGAAGTGTTAGGGTTATATCTGATGTTCATGGTAGGCTTATTATCCGTATCAACGTACTGTGTAGCAATCTGACCGTTTGCGGCAAGCTTTTTGATAAGCTCAGGAGATGCTACAAATCTTCCTTCTCCGTGTGATATAGCGATAGTATGAATTCTGTCAACTTCACATGCAGCAAGCCAAGGGGATTTATTGGAAGCTATTCTTGTACGGACCATCATTGACTGGTGTCTTGCAATAGTATTGAATGTAAGTGTAGGTGACTCGCTTGTCATGTCTGTAATTTCACCGTAAGGAACAAGACCAAGCTTTATAAGTGCCTGGAATCCGTTGCATATACCAAGCATAAGACCATCACGGTTTTTAAGAAGTTCATGGACAGCATCTCTGATGCGTGGATTTCTGAAGAATGCTGTTATGAATTTACCGCTTCCTTCAGGCTCGTCACCGCCGCTGAATCCACCAGGGAGCATAATAATCTGAGAATTTTTGATAGCCTTTTCTATTTCATTTACTGATTCTTCAATTGCAGAAGCAGTAAGGTTTTTGATTACTATTGTATCTGTAACAGCACCTGCTTTTTCAAATGCTCTTGCAGTATCATATTCACAGTTTGTACCCGGGAATACAGGAATAAGAACACGAGGCTTTGCAACCTTTATAGCTGGTTTTATCAGTGTTCTCTTTTCATACAGGTAAGCCTCAGGCTTTTTATCTTCAGTAGGAATAATGCAAGGATAAACGGGTTCAAGCTTTGATTCCCATGCTTTGAGCAGCTTGTCAATAGAAACAGAGTAGTTAATATTATTAATAACAAGATCATCATTCTGGGATGTAACAGTACCTATAACTGTTTCACTGCCTTTTGTAGTTCCGTTTATTTCAACGATGAATGAACCATAGCATGGTTCAAAAAGCTGACTCTTTGAAAGTTTTTTGGTAAATTTGAATCCCAATTTGTTTCCGAAGCACATTTTTGCAATACCTTCTGAAACACCACCGCTGGCTACAGTCCATATTGCCTTTGCTCTGTCAGAAGCAATAAGATTTTCAACCTTATCAAAGCATCTTCTTACACTTTCAAAGTCAGGAAGTCCGTTTTCATCATATTTAGGAGTAATAAGAATAACGGAGTTTCCAGCTATCTTGAATTCAGGGGAAATAATTTTATGACTTGAAGCTGTTGAAACTGCAAATGAAACAAGTGTAGGAGGTACATCAATATTTTCAAATGTTCCTGACATTGAATCCTTTCCGCCTATAGCACCGCAGCCAAATTCAAGCTGTGCTTTGAGAGCACCGAGAAGTGCTGCAAACGGTTTGCCCCAGCGTGAAGGATCATTCTGAGTTCTTTCAAAATATTCCTGAAAAGTCAGCCAGCATTTCTTGTAGCTTCCGCCTGCTGCTACTACCTTTGCTATTGATTCAGTTACCGCCATTATTGCACCGTGGTAAGGACTTTTTTCACTGACTACAGGATTATAACCCCAGCCCATAATTGAAGCTGTTGTTGTTTCACCATGAAGTACAGGAATTTTAGCAGCCATTGCCTGTGTAGGAGTGAGCTGATAAATTCCTCCGAAAGGCATAAGAACTGTTCCGGCACCGATTGTGGAGTCAAATTTTTCAACAAGTCCTTTCTGAGAACAAATGTTGAGGTTTGAGATCATTGACATCCAGCTTTCAGCATCATCAGAATAATCTGTGGAAATATTCATGGCAGGTTCAGCAACTGAAATATCTGTATGTTTTACAGCACCGTTGGAATTAAGAAATTCACGTGACAGATCAACAATCATTTTTCCGTTCCAGTTCATTTTCAGTCTTTTATCTGCAGTTACTTCAGCTACGAGTGTAGCTTCGATATTTTCTTTTGCAGCTTCTGACATGAACTGTTCAGCATCTTTTCTGGCAATTACAACAGCCATTCTTTCCTGTGATTCACTTATTGCAATTTCTGTTCCGTCAAGACCGTCATATTTTTTAGGAACTTCATCAAGATTTATAATAAGTCCGTCTGTAAGCTCTCCTATGGCAACGGATACACCGCCTGCACCAAAATCATTGCATCGTTTGATCATTGAAGTAACTGATTTGTTTCTGAAAAGTCTCTGAAGTTTTCTTTCTTCAGCAGGATTACCTTTCTGTACTTCTGCTCCACAGTTTTCAAGTGATTCTGTTGTATGGGATTTTGATGATCCCGTAGCACCTCCGCAGCCGTCACGTCCGGTCTTTCCTCCAAGAAGAATAACAACATCACCCGGCACAGGAACTTCACGTCTGATATTTTCTGCAGGAGCAGCACCGATTACAGCACCAATTTCCATTCTTTTTGCAACATATCCTGGATGATAGATCTCAGTTACGTGTCCGGTTGCAAGGCCTATCTGGTTGCCGTATGAACTGTATCCGTTTGCGGCACCGACTACAATTTTTCTCTGAGGAAGTTTGCCACTTATTGAATCTCCTACAGGTACGAGGGGATTTGCAGCACCTGTTACACGCATAGCCTGATATACGTATGAACGTCCTGAAAGAGGATCGCGTATTGCACCACCAAGACATGTGGCAGCACCACCGAACGGTTCAATTTCGGTAGGATGATTATGTGTCTCATTTTTAAACATCAGGATCCAGTCTTCAGAATTTCCTTCAACGTCAACCTTTATTTTTACAGAGCATGCATTGATTTCTTCGCTTTCATCAAGATCATCAAGCAGGCCGTCTTTTTTTAGCTTTTTCACAGCTATTGTAGCAAGATCCATAAGTGTAAGCGGTTTATTATCACGGCCAAGTTCTTTTTTGATATTTTTATAAAGTTTAAATGTTTCTTCTATATACGGGGAATGTATAGAAACATTTTCGATATTTGTAGAGAATGTTGTATGTCTGCAGTGATCTGACCAGTATGTGTCGATCATTCTGATTTCTGTTATTGTAGGATTCCTTTTTTCTGTTTCCTTGAAATATTTCTGACAGAAGCATATATCATCGTAATCCATAGCAAGACCATATTTTTTAATAAAGTCTTTAAGATCATCGCTGCTCATTTCTGTAAAGTTTTCAAGTGTTTCTACATCAGTAGGAATTTCATATTTTATATCCAAAGTTTCGAATTTTTCGAGAGAAGCTTCACGGCTTTCTACCGGATTTATCAGGTATGCTTTGAGTTTATTGAATTCTGAGTCTGTAAGATTACCCTTGACAATATAAACTCTGGCATTTTTAACTCTGCATCTTTCTCCCTGAGTTAAGATCTGGATACATTGTTCACAGCTGTCGGCACGCTGATCAAATTGTCCTGGTAAAAATTCTACTGCGAATACTTGCTCATCTGAAGCGGTATCCGGCATGTCTCTGTAGGTCACATCAACAGCGGGTTCTGAAAATACTGTATTTACAGCAGATTCAAAATCCTCTTCTGATAATCTGTCAGCATCATAACGGTTAATTATTCTGATGCTTTCAAGACTGCTGAGTCTCAGGGCAGTTTTAACATCATTAAGGACAGATTTTGCCTCTACGGCAAATTCAGGTTTCTTTTCAACATAAATTCTAAATACAGACATTTTAAACTCCATTTCTCTGCAGTAATCAGACGTTTTCAATTTTTATTTGAGTGTAATTACTGAAGATATTTAATTTATTCTGTTATTTGTATCTCCCCGATACAAAAATCATTCATAGACTTTTTAATTTTAACATAAAAAATCTTATTACGCAAACTTTTTATTGAATCTGATCTGTTGATTTTAACTAATGTATAATTAGGACTATATCCCTGATGAAATTCTGTGCAATTTTCTTTTTCAAACAAAACAGGATAAATTTTTCCTATCTGCTCATGAAGGAATTCTTTTTCAAGTTCATTTCCTATAAGTGTCATTTTTTCGGCTCTCAGGGTTTTCACTTTTTTTATAATCTGGCACGGCATAGATGCCGCTTTTGTTCCGCTGCGTCTTGAATAAGGAAAAACATTTATTTTGCTGAATTTCATTTTTCTTACAAATTCGCAGCTCTGGCTGAAGTCAGATTCAGTCTCATCGGGGAATCCGACCATAACATCTGTTGTAACAGATGAATCAATAAAAAAAGTACGGATTTTTCTGACAAGTTCCTCATATTCAGCTGAAATATATTTTCTGTTCATTGCTTTGAGAGTTCTGTCACATCCGCTTTGCAGTGAGAGATGGAACTGAGGACAGAATTTATCAAGTTTTGAGAGCCTGATAAGATCTGAGTCAGATATTTTTTCAGGTTCAAGCGAACCTAATCTTACACGTCTGACACCTTCTATTTTACAGCATTCTTCTACTGCATCAGTCAGTGAAAGTCCGTATTCAGCACCATAAAACGCAAGATTTATTCCTACAAGAACAATTTCCTTATGACCATTTGCGGCAAGTGCTGTTACTTCAGAAATTACATCATTTATAGGCTTTGATCGGATACGTCCTCTTGAATAAGGAATTATGCAATAGCTGCAGAACTGATTGCATCCGTCCTGGATCTTGACAAATGCTCGTGTCTTATTCTCAAATGAAATACATGATAAGCTTTCTATTTTGTCATTGTTTTCATACGGAACAATATCTACCATATGCTTTCTTGATCTTAATTCAGACATTACAAGTTTAATTATATCTGATCGGTTCTTTGTTCCTGTAATTAAATCTGCCTCTGTAATTTTTTTTGCTTCTTCACTGAAGGCTTGCGGATAACATCCCGTCAGAACTATAATTGATGACGGATTTTCAATTCTTAATCTTCTCATTGTCTGTCGGACTTTTTTGTCGCTTGCAGATGTGACAGTACATGAATTAATTATTATAACGTCAGTATTTGTTTCATTGTCCGCTAATATAAAATTATTGTTTAAAAATTCTTCTTTCAGGCACTCTGTTTCATAACAGTTGACTTTGCACCCGAACGTGACAAAAAATACAGTCAAAAAAAAATCTCCTTTATTTGTTAATTGTGCATACTGCATTTACTTGATTATTACTCAATAAAATCATTATACTAAAGTTACAAAAAAATTTCAATCACTTGACTATTAATATTTTTGGTGATATAGTTTAAAGAAGTGGTTTAATATAAAATAAATTTGCATTATATAAAGATGTATGTAGATTATATATGCATGATAATTGTTGGAGGTTTGTAATATGTTTACTGAAAATATTAACTTGTCAAGTGTAAATGATGTAAAAAAATTTGTAAACTTTGTTTCAGCTTATAATTTTAAGATTGAACTTGCTTCAGGAAGATATACAGTTGATGCAAAGTCAATAATGGGTGTATTCAGTCTTGACCTTGCAAAGCCGATAAAAATGACTGCTTATACGGATGATGAAAAATTTATTGATAATGTAAAACAATTTATCGTTGCATAAAAAATAAATTATTTATATGGATTATCGTAAAACTACATAGCCCGGTTCTCAAAAATTCCGTGCACAGATGTATCAGAAATACATCTGTGCATTTTTTTGTGTGTCATACTTGGACCAAAATAATTATATATATTAACTGATATATTATTATTTCTGAAAAAGGTGATGAAGCTTGATAATGAAAAAAAATTACGGAAGGTTTATTGCACTTTTTTTATATATGTGCATATTGTCAGTAATTATTTATAATTCTTATGATGTGACATATGCTGAAGATATTCAGACAACTGCACAATCATATGTTCTGATAGAATCAGAAACCTGCAGAATACTAAAGGATCATAATTCTTCTCAGGAGCTGCCTATGGGGACAATGAATAAACTTATGACAATTCTGCTTGCTGCAGAGGCAATTAATGAAGGAAAATTAAGCTTTGATCAGGAACTTACAGCATCTGCAACGGCAAATTCATCTAAGGGAGCGACTATATGGCTTATGACCGGAGAGAAAATGAATGTACGTGATTTGATTAAAGGACTTATTATAGGAAATGCAAATGATGCCGCAGTTGTTTTTGCTGAGGCTCTGGGAGGGGACACAGTTTCATTTGTAGAGGATATGAACAGACGTGCAGATGAACTTGGAATGAAAAATACAATCTTTACTGCACCCGGAGGTGTTGACGATGAAAATCAGCATACAACATCATATGATATGGCACTCCTGACACGTGAAGTAGTTAAATACGACTTCCTTAAAGAAATAATGACAACATGGCTTGACTATGTGCGTGATGGAAAGACGGAACTTGTAAATGAAAATAATCTTGTAAGAAGTTATAATGGTATACTCGGAGTAAAAGCCTGTCATTCTGAAAAATTCGGCTACTCCCTTGCAGCAGCAGCAGAAAGAAACGGGGAAACTTATATTGCTGTTGTTTTATGCTGTGAGGATAAGGATGAAAGATTTTCTGTAGGTAAAAAATTGCTTAACACAGGATTTTCTGTTTATAAAACAATTATTCCTGGATTCAGCGGGGAACATATGATGCCACTTAAAGTAAGACATGGTACAGACAGTGCTGTTGAAACAGAAGCGGCATATCTGCCTCCTCTTGTTATACCAAAAGGTTCTGAAGGCAAAATGGAGACAATAATATTTTTACCTGAATATATAGATGCACCCCTGAAAAAAGGGCAGTGTGTCGGTACAATAGGGTTTTATGCAGAAGAAACACTGTTATATGAAACACCGCTTGTTACAGTAAGCTCTGTTGGTAAAAATACATTTTTAAAATCATTTAAGAAGATTATAGTTAAAATGTTTAAATAAAACGTTTTTTTTTGTTAGCTTCATACAATAATGAATTATCCGCTTGCAAAAAAAATCATTATATAGTAAAATTACAATAGGATAAGTAATTTTATTATGGAGGATCATATGATGACATTAAAATTAAATTCAAAATATCTTGCTGGCTTTTTAGAAAAAGATGAGCTTACAGGAATTAAACCACAAGTTGAAGCAGCTGTAGAGCTTCTTCACAGTAAAAAAGGTCTTGGAAATGACTTTTTAGGTTGGCTTGATCTTCCTACCAACTATGATAAGGACGAGTTTGCAAGAATTAAGGCAGCAGCTGCTAAAATTAAAGCAAATTCTGATATTCTTATAGTAATCGGTATCGGAGGTTCATATTTAGGTGCCAGAGCTTGTATCGAGCTTCTTAAGTCGCCTTTCTATAACAATCTTAAAAAAGATACTCCCGATATTTATTTTGTTGGAAATAATATCAGTCCGTCATATCTTAATCAGGTAATCTCCATTTGTGAGGGTAAGGATTTTTCAGTAAATGTTATTTCAAAATCAGGAACAACTACAGAGCCTGCACTTGCATTCAGAGTTTTCAGAGAAATGGTTGAAAAGAAATATGGAAAAGAAGGAGCAAAGGACAGAATTTTCTGTACAACTGACAAATCAAAGGGAACATTAAAGGAACTTGCAGACACAGAGGGCTATGAAACATTTGTAGTTCCTGATGACGTAGGCGGAAGATTTTCAGTGCTTACAGCAGTAGGACTTTTACCTATAGCTTCTGCAGGCTGTGATATAGATGTAATGATGACAGGAGCAAAAAAAGCACAGGAAGACTATATGGCTGATTTTGACAATAATGACTGTTACAAATATGCAGCACTCAGAAACATCCTTTACAGAAAAGGAAAGAGTGTAGAACTTCTCGTTTCATATGACCCGAGTTTTACAATGATGGCAGAATGGTACAAACAGCTCTTTGGTGAGAGTGAAGGCAAGGACAATAAAGGATTATTCCCTTCAGCAGTCACATTTTCAACCGATCTTCATTCTATGGGGCAGTTTATTCAGGACGGTTCAAGAGTAATGTTTGAGACTGTTATGGATATCAAGAAGCCACAGCAGGATTTCTTCCTTAACAATGATGCTGAAAATCTTGATGGTCTTAATTTCCTTACAAATCAGAATATGTCTGTTGTAAACAAGAAAGCACAGGAGGGAACAATAATTGCTCATACAGAGGGCGGTGTTCCTAATATAGTTATTGAGCTTGAGGATACAGCAGAATACAGCGTAGGATACATGATATATTTCTTTGAAAAAGCTTGTGCTGTTTCAGGATATCTACTGGGAGTAAATCCATTTAATCAGCCTGGCGTTGAAAGTTACAAGTCTAACATGTTTGCACTTCTCGGAAAACCGGGATATGAAGATAAAAAAGCTGAGCTTGAAGCAAAGCTGGGCTAATTTATACAGATTCAATAAAATATATTACTAAAGCCGTCATGAACGGCGGAACGGAGAAAAATATGATTAAATTAATTGCAGGAAAAAAAGGTACAGGAAAAACCAAGATTATTATTGATATGATGAATTCTTCAGTAAATTCAACTAATGGAGATCTTGTATGCATAGAAAAAGGTTCAACTCTCAGATCACAGATAAGCTTCAAAATCAGATGGTGTGATACCGAATATTTTAACATAAACGGTTACGATTCATTCTATGGATTTATAGCAGGTATGCTCGCAGGCAACTACGATATAAAGGAAATATTTGTTGACGGAATTCTTAAAATTGGCGGAACTGATTGTGATGAATTAGGTATTTTGCTTGAGAAACTTGACAAGCTCACAGGAGAAGAAACAACAATAGTATTTACTATATCTGCTGATCAGTGTGACCTTACGGATAAAGTCAAGAAATTTATTGGATAAATTAAAACCCAAAAAAGTATTGACAATAAGGCATTAGTTTGATATAATGTAATTCATGATGCTCTAAGGGTGTAAAAAATTATGATTATTAATTTAAAGAAAATATTTAATGTATCAGGAGAGTCTTTTCCTTTTGAGACTTCCATTCCACAGGAAGATATTACTGATGTCCGGGGTTATGATTTTGCTTCTCCTGTTTTTATAAAAGGACAGGCTTATAATCGTGCCGGAATAGTCAAGATCAAATTTACCACGGAATTTACCCTGAACCTTATATGTGACAGATGCTTAAAGGAATTTAAACGTTCCTATGTTTATGATTTTGAACATGTAGTCGTTAATTCTCTTAATACGAATAATGATGAGTATGTTGTTGCGGATAATGAGAGCATTGATTTAAAAGAAATAGCAATTTCAGATTTGCTGTTACAGCTTCCGTCAAAGATACTTTGTGATGAAAACTGCAAAGGACTATGTACAGTTTGTGGCTGCAATTTAAACGAATCACAGTGTGATTGCTTTTCATCTTAATGAAATAATATACTTTGATAAGGAGGTATAATAATGGCAGTACCAAAGAGAAAAACGTCTAAGGCTAGACGTGATAAGAGACGTTCAAGCGTTTGGAAATTAGATGCTCCTGCATTCAGCAGATGTACAAACTGTGGAGAACTCACTACACCACATAAGGTATGCAAAAACTGCGGATTCTACAAGGGCGTTGAGGTAATTAAGAAGGAAGCGTAATTACGACTTTCTCATAACTAGAGGAGGAGAAATCTTCCTCTAGTTTTTTTTAGATGTATTCGGGCAAGATATGTTTTAGGCAGGATGTCTGTTTGTAAAATAAACAGAATGTAATTTCTATATTTGCTCAAACATTATCTCCCGATAACCAGACATCACATACTTTTATTAAAGCGTTAAAAAACGCTTTCACGTCCCTTATTTGAATTACAGGAGGATAAGCAAATATGCCATTACCGGTTTTAGCAGTTGTTGGTAGACCTAATGTAGGAAAGTCAACTCTTTTTAATAAATTAATAGGTAAGCGACTTTCAATAGTAGAAGACACACCTGGTGTAACAAGAGATCGTATATACTCAAAGTGTGAATGGCGCGGAAGAGAATTCATGGTGGTAGATACAGGCGGAATTGAACCTAAGACAGACGATGAAATTCTTGAACAAATGAAAATACAGGCTCAGATAGCTATTGACAGGGCAGATGTAATAATTCTTGTTACAGATGTAAGATGTGGTGTTACAGCAAGTGATTATGACGTTGCAGCTATGCTTCAGAAAAGTGGTAAACCACTTATACTTGCAGTAAATAAATGTGATGAAATAGGTTCCACTCCTATGGAGGTATATGAATTCTATAACCTTGGAATAGGTGAGCCGTTTCCTATATCATCAGCACATGGACATGGTACAGGAGATCTTCTTGATGAAGTTTTTAAATTCTTTCCTGAAGATAAAACTGATGATTATGATGATGACTGTATAAGAGTTGCAGTTATCGGAAAACCAAATGTGGGAAAATCATCTCTTATAAACAGAATTGCCGGTGAGGAACGTGTTATTGTTTCAAATATAGCAGGAACAACACGTGACGCAACAGATACATTTGTTGAGAATGAAAACGGAAAGTTCGTTTTTATTGATACTGCCGGAATAAGAAAAAAGGCAAGGGTTACTGAACGTATTGAAAGATACAGTGTTATACGTGCTTACATGGCAGTAGACAGGGCAGATGTATGTATAATTGTCATTGATGCTGAGGAAGGTTTTACAGAACAGGATTCCAAGGTAGCAGGCTATGCCCATGAGCAAGGCAAGGCATCAATAGTTGCTGTAAATAAATGGGATAAAATCGATAAAACTGATAAGACCATGGAAGAGTTCAAGAAAAAGCTTGAGAATGATTTTTCGTTTATGTCATATGTTCCATTTGTGTTTATTTCTGCGAAGACAGGGCAGAGGGTTAATAAACTGTACGAAATGATATCGTTTGTAAACCAGCAGAATTCAATGAGAATTTCCACTGGAATGCTCAATGATGTTCTCGCATATGCTACAACAAGAGTCCAGCCTCCGTCTGATAAAGGAAAGAGATTAAAGATCTATTATATGACTCAGCCGTCTACAAAACCGCCTACATTTGTAACATTTGTAAACAGATCTGATTTATTTCATTTTTCATATCAGAGATATATTGAAAATCAGATAAGAGCAACATTCGGACTTGATGGTACTCCGGTAAGATTTATAGTACGTGAACGCGGTAATGATAAAGGATAATATCATTTTGAGGAGAGGTTCCAGTGATAAATTATGTTTTACTTGTAATTTTATGTTCATTGGCTGCATATCTTATAGGCAGCTGTAATTCTTCAATTATTGTAGTCAGGATGTGGAAAAAAGAGGATATAAGAAATTTCGGCAGTAAAAATGCAGGACTCACAAATACGTTAAGATGTTTCGGAAAAGGCCCTGCACTGCTGACATTATTGAGTGATTTGCTCAAAGGTTCACTTACAATCCTTATTATAAGAATTATTGTATCATGGTGTGGTTATGAAAATGATACAATGACAGTGGGGTATATCGCCGGTTTCATGGTTATGCTGGGACATATTTTTCCGGTGTATTATGGATTCAAGGGCGGAAAAGGCGTGCTTGTTGCAGCTACTGTTCTTACTGCGATAGATATACAAACATTTGCTATAGTAATTCCTGTATTTATTGTTACTCTTATTTTTACAAAATACGTGTCTGTTTCATCAATTACAGCGGCAATATCATACCCTGTTATAACGTTTTTAATGCAATATTTTGTAAGACATCTGGAACTAAACCAGATAATAATACATACTGCTCTTGTGTCAGTCACATCTGTGCTCATTATCTACATGCACAGAGCAAATATTGTAAGGCTTAAAAACGGAACAGAAAATAAATTCTCATTTTCAAGGAAATAAGGGAGGAATTTTATATGGATAAAATTGTAGTATTAGGTGCAGGAGGATTTGGAATAAGTCTTGCAATAATTGCTGCAGAAAATGGTCATGATGTAACTGTGTGGTCTGCATTTAAAGAAGAGGTTGAAAATATACAGAAATTCGGTGAACATAAAAATAAGCTTCCAGGTGTAAAAATTGACAGCAGAATTAAATTTACTGATGATATGTCATGTATAAACGGAGCAGATATGGTTATTATGGGTGTACCGTCTGTATTTGTACGCAATGTATCAAAGCAGGCAGCACCGTTTATTACAGATAAAATGATAGTTGTCAATACAAGCAAGGGACTTGAAGACGGAAATTATCTCAGAATGAGCCAGGTTATCGGAGAAGAAATTACAAATGCACCTATTGTGGTGCTTTCAGGACCTTCACATGCTGAAGAGGTTGCAAGAAAGATGCCGACAACTGTTGCGGTAGCATCAGCAGACAAGGCTGCGGCATATTATGTTCAGGATATCATGAACAACGGAATGTTCAGAATATATGTAAATGATGATATAATAGGATGCGAACTGGGTGGTTCACTTAAAAATATCATTGCACTTTGCGCTGGAATATGCGATGGGCTGGGATACGGTGACAATACAATTGCTGCCCTCATGACACGAGGAATAACGGAAATTGCAAGACTTGGTGTTGCAATGGGCGCAAGACTTGACACATTTTTCGGGCTTACAGGAATAGGAGATCTTATTGTTACATGTACAAGCCTTCACAGCAGAAACAGACGTGCCGGAACTCTTATCGGTCAGGGTGTAACTCCTGATGAGGCTGTAAAACGTATAGGCACAGTAGAGGGTTATTATTGCTGCAGAGCAGCACACGGTCTGAGCAGAAGCATGAATATTGAAATGCCTATTACAGAACAGCTTTACTCTATACTTTTTGAGGGCGGTAATGTAAATGAACCTATGAAAGCACTTATGGGCCGTCCTAAAAGACACGAAATTGAGAAACCTCTTCCGTAAATACAGTTAAAAGTATATGTGACATTGTAAGAAATGGTCAAAATCAGATGTCAATTATATGTATATGCTGGCAAGAGCAATTTCAAATAAAATTATTAATGATAAACATAACGGTGGTGATATATCTGGCTAAAATTATATGGAAACCGGGCACATTGCTTGCTCCTCTTCCGGCAGTACTTGTAACATGCGGAACAATGGAAAAAGCAAATGTTCTTACAGTTGCATGGACAGGAATTATAAATACACATCCTGCTATGACTTATATTTCTGTACGTCCGTCAAGACATTCGTATAATATAATAAAAAGTAATGGTGAATTTGTAATTAACCTTACTACATCTGCTATGTGCAGATCTGTTGATTTCTGTGGTGTACGTTCAGGAGAAAAGATAGATAAGATTGATATATGCGGACTCCACAAGGAAAAGTCAAGTAAAATTCAAGCTCCGTTAATAGCCGAAAGTCCTCTTAGTCTTGAGTGCAGGGTAACCGAGATAAAAAGCTTAGGAACACATGATATGTTTATAGCAGAAATAATTGCAATAGATATTGAGGAACGTTTTATTGACAGTAAAGGAAAGCTGAATCTTCAGCAAGCCGGTCTTCTTGCTTACTCACACGGTGAATATTTTTCGATTGGTCGTAAGCTTGGAGAATTCGGATATTCAGTAAAAAAGAATAATAAAAAAGGCAGTAAGAGAAACTAAGTAAATTCTTTTACTGCCTTTGGCATATATTTTCATTTTTTCTGTATTCAGATGGAGTAAAGCCGGTATTTTTCTTTGAAAGGGGATATTGATTATAATTGAATTAATGATTAAATAAAAAACAATGCGTAAATTTAATATAATTATTTTGGAGGAATAGAAAATGGATAGGATTAAATTTATTGGATGCTTTATTGCAGCTACAATGGTACTTACATCATCTATGACACAGGTTTGTACAAATTTATCAACAGTGAGTAATATGAAGACGAATACAATATATGCTGCTTCATTATCAGACTCAGCACTGGGATTTGCATCAGCTGCCGGTGTAACAGGAGGAGATTTTTCTTCAGAAAAAGCGTATGTTAAAGTTTCAAATGCTGATGAACTGGTTACTGCATTAAGTTCATCAAGCAGAAAATCAGGAGTTAAGGTTATAGAAATAACAGGAGATATAGATCTTGGATACAATATGATAAGCACCTCTGCAAAATCGTCTGATTCAGGTCTTACTCCTGCATCACAGCCACTGACTCATCCGACATTAAAGAAAACCGGTGTTTCACAGCTGAAAATTTCTGATTTTGAAGGACTTACCATATTTTCTTCTAATGGTGCAAAGATTAAACACGGATGCCTCGTATTTTCAAAATGTTCTAATGTTAAAATACAGAATCTTGAATTTGATGAATTATGGGAGTGGGACGAAAAAGATAAAGGAAATTATGATACAAATGACTGGGATTACATGACTCTTAAAGGATGCTCAGGTTTCTGGGTAGATCATTGTACTTTCCATAAAGCTTATGATGGTGTAATAGATTCAAAGGATGGAACGACAGGTCTTACAATTTCGTGGAGCAGGTTTCTATCAGGAGATCCCAACAACATTTTCTATAAAGCTGCATTTGATGAAATGGAAACAAATATATCAGAATACCCGATGTACGGATATTTAAGACAGACTGCAGGCCTTACAAAGGATCAGATAATGAAAGTTGCTTCACCGCAGAAAAAAACACACCTTGTAGGTGCAACTGAGTTTAATCAGACAAATAATAATCTTGAAATTACTTTATGCTATAATTATTATAGTAATTCCCAGGACAGACTGCCAAGACTCAGAGGAGGAAATGCTCACGTATATAACATTGTGGTTGACAGTGCTGATGCATATTATGCAGGCAAAATTATTTCATCAGAAAATGCAAATAAAATAAAATCTGCAGGATATCATTTCACTGTTACTAGTCAGGCATTTGTATCGACTGAAAATGGTTCTTTGTATGTACAGGATTCAATTATAAAGGGTGTAAAGTCACCACAGAAAAATAATCAGAAATCATCAGATAAACCGGAATATACGGGTAAAATGATTATTTCAAACAGTTATTATGAATGTGGAGATCTTAAATATACTGGAAGCAGTACTGATAAAGATGCACCTGATGCTATAAAACCTGTGCCAGCACCGACTAAAGAATTTTCATGGAACAAGACTCCTAATCTTACAGGAGAAAATATTCCATATCCGGTAAAGCTTTATTCACTGCAGGAATTGGAAAATGTCCTTTTAAGCAACTGTGGAACATCAAAAACATTTGTAGGAACTGATATACCTTCTGTAACAATCCCAATTATTACAACAACTACTGCTGATAATAAATTAACTACAACCAGCATAATATCTGCAACATCAGTTTACCCGCAAACAGATATTACAAGTACTTTAATTAATGATACTGACAATAAGATAATGTATGGTGATATAGATGAAAACAGATGTGTTGATATAAGTGATCTTACTTTAATGAGTCTCACACTCCTTGGCGATTATAATTTTACTCAAAAGCAGGAAAAAGCGGCTGATGTAACAGGTGACGGAACCTTTAATCTTAGCGATCTTGCACATCTGAAGCAGTATATTATGAAAGATGATGTTGTTTTAGGACCACCAATTGTTTGATTAATATATGTTATTTTATTTATAAGTAAATTTCAGATATATTTATTTTACCAGCCTTCATTTAATGAATTGTATTGACAAAAAAGGAATTATATGATAATATTAAAATGATATATGAAATATCAGGAGATCGGAAGAGCGTCGT
>CALMUA010000102.1 GCA_937872775.1 uncultured Ruminococcus sp. | reverse complement strand
AACACTCTTTCCCTACACGACGCTCTTCCGATCTCCAATATATAATTTTGTGAATCAGGTATTATCGTGATCTATTTTAATGAAAAAAATCAATATTTTGTTATACGGGGATTTATTTGCTTTTATGTTTCATCTAGTTTTACAACATATTTTTGTGTTAAATGTGTAAAAACGACATATTCTTTTCATTTTTATCAGAATATCTATTGTAAAATTCATGCTTATATGATAAAATAAAATAAAGTATATTATTTTATCATAGGGATAATACCGCTCAGTAAAAACGTTCAGTTTAATTTTTTTATAACTGATCTATAAGTAATATAATCAAAGTTACAGACAGAGAATATTTTTGCTTTTATTATTTTGTATGCATCTTTTATTTTTTGGGGGGATAGAGTATGCCGAGAAAGAGCAAGCTGCTAATAGCAGACAGCAATGAGATTAATCGTAAAAACATGAAAAAACTATTTGAAAATGAATATAATATCGTTGAAGCTAAAAATGAAGATGATATTATTAGAATTTTAAACAAGTATATGGATGCCTCAGCCATAATAATTGATATTTCTATATGCAGGAGAAATTCATATAAAATTCTTGATACAATAACAAATGCCAACAAGTTTTTCAAAGTTCCTTTTATTGTTACAGCAGAAGATATAGGAACAGATATACAGCAGGAAATTCTATCACTGGGTGCATCTGATATTATTATCAGACCATACCCACCTTTAACAACAAAAAAGAGAATAAAAAATATTGTGGATGTATATGATTCCTCAGTCGCAACATTAAAAGACAGTCTGACAGGCCTTTTCAGCCGAAAAGCTTTTTTTAAAATTGTGGAAGAAATGATTGCAGCAGAAGAACCCGGATATTATACAATGATGTGTTTTGATATAGATAATTTTAAGGTTATAAATGACCAATACGGTACTCAGGCAGGAGATACTATACTAAAAAATATTGCTGTTATTTTAAATAAATATACCATTCCTGCAAAAGGAGTAGTGTGCCGTATAATGGCAGACAATTTTGCATCATTATACCCGTCAGCATTTGCATCAACAGAAACAATTAATCATATACACAAACTTCTTTCTGTTCCGGTAGATTCCATTCCCCCTATATCATTCAGTATCGGACGTTATGTTATAGATGATCTTTCACTTTCTCCTAGTGCAATGTATGACAGAGCTGCTCTTGCAATGGCCTCAATAAAAAAGATATATGGTACAAAGGCAGCGTATTATGACGAATCCATGAGAAAAAAGATCCTGTACGAACAGGAAATAACAAGTGAAATGGATATTGCACTTAAAAACAAGAACTTTGAAGTATGGTTCCAGCCTCAGTACAATCATTCTACAGGTGCACTCATTGGTGCAGAAGCTCTTGCAAGATGGCGCCATCCAAAAAAAGGGCTTATTTCACCAATAGAATTTATCCCTGTATTTGAACGAAACGGATTTATATACTCACTTGATAAATATATATGGGAACAAACCTGTATACTTTTAAGGAAATGGATTGATGAAGGTCGTTCGCCTCTTCCTGTATCTGTAAACATTTCAAGATATGATGTTTTCTGCGATGATCTTATTGATACTGTAATAAATATAGTCAGAAGATATAATATTCCTGTTGATCTGCTCCGTCTCGAAATAACCGAATCAGCATTTTCAAAATCAACTGATCAGATAATAAAAGTTGTTTCTGAATTTATTTCATTAGGTTTTACAGTAGAAATTGATGACTTTGGAAGCGGATACTCATCTCTGAATACATTAAAAGATGTTCTGGCTCAGGTAATAAAGCTTGATATGCGCTTTCTTGAAAACAGTGATAATCCAGAACGAGGAGGCAATATACTTGAATCAATTATCAGAATGACAAAATGGCTTGGTGTATCAGTAATAGCTGAAGGAGTAGAAACAGCTGAGCAGGCCGATTATCTTAAATCAATAGGCTGCTATTATATTCAGGGGTATTTTTATGCAAAGCCTATGCCTTATACCGAATATGAAACTATAGCCAGAAAAATTATTAAGGAAGAAAATATGCTTACACTTGAAACAGTTATGACTATTAATAATAATTCGTTATGGAATCCTAAATCAATGGATACCCTTATATTCAACAGATATGTCGGCAGTGCATGTATTTTTGAGTATACAGAAACTAC
Source organism: uncultured Ruminococcus sp. (assembly GCA_937872775.1). Lineage (GTDB taxonomy): Bacteria > Bacillota > Clostridia > Oscillospirales > Ruminococcaceae > HUN007. The sequence goes on along the minus strand of CALMUA010000102.1, from coordinate 15,098 downwards.
CGGAAGAATAGAGATCCTCAGAGCAAATGACAAGTATATGAAAATGATAAGCACAAACGGCTTTGATGTAGACTATGCATTTAAAATCTCATGGAAAAATTATCTTGATTCTGAAACCCACAATAGACTTCAGAATTCATTCAAAACAGCAATCAGAACAAAGGAAGAAATATCAGGTGAGTATTACTTCATAAACCTTCCTGGAATAATAAAAAATAAGTATATAAGAGCCACATTAAAACTCATAGCATCAGCAGGAAAAAGACATCTTATCTATTGTACAAACGAAGATATAACGGCACAGCTCGAAGCTGAACAGCAAAAAAATGAAGCTTTTGAACAACTCAAAATTATTTTAGAAAATATAAATGGCATTGTAACCGTTGTTACAGCTGATGATGAAAATACAATTAATATTATTTTTGCCAATGATAAATATTACGATATGCTAGGCTGCAGCAAAGAACAGATGGAACAGGAACATTTACTTTTTTTTAATTTTATTCATCCTGATGACAGAAAATCTGTGATTGAAAAGACAATAACGGCAAATATCAAACAAAAAAGCTTCAGCTGTACATATCGTATAATACGCTATGACGGAAGAACAATATGGGTACAGAGTAATGTTTCAGTTTCTTCAATAATTGGAATTGATAAACCTGTTCAAATAGGTGTTTCATATGATATCACACTTCATATCCAGTCAAATATAATAGATGCAGACAAAGAAAAGAATGCAAACCTAAGCTTATAAATGAATATGAACAGATACAGTTTATAAGTGATGCAGATAAATAAGAAAGCCACTATTATTTAAGATATTTTTGTATTGACTTTTATTAAATCAGTGTTATAATATGAATAAACTATAAATATTTTCTTAAGAAAGGGACTTTAACTTATGAATGCACAGAAATTCACACAAAAATCTCTTGAAGCAATACAAGACGCTCAGAACACTGCAATAGCTAACCAGAACATGAATATCGAACAGGAACACCTTTTTCTTGCGCTGTTAAAGCAGGACAACGGTCTCATTAAACAGCTGCTGAAAAAAATGTCAATTCCGGTTGAGCAACTTACAATAAGCGTAGAAGAGCTTATTAAAGGTCTTCCTAAGGTATCAGGTTCAGGACGTAAACCTGACACAGTTTATCTTACGCAAAATGTTGATATGGCCCTTGTTGAAGCTGAAGAACAGGCAAAACGGATGTCTGATGAATTTGTTTCAGTTGAACACATTGTTATTGCACTCCTTGAAATGCCTAACGCTTCTATGATGAAAGTTTTAAAGCAATATGGCATTGAAAAACTTAAATTTATGACAACACTTGCATCTGTAAGAGGAAATACTAAAGTAACAAGCCAGAATCCTGAAGAAACCTACGATGTTCTGGTAAAATATGGTCAGGATCTGACTGATCTTGCACAAAATAACAAACTTGATCCGGTAATAGGCCGTGACAATGAAATAAGGAATATAATCCGCATACTTTCACGAAAAACTAAAAATAATCCTGTTGTAATAGGCGAACCTGGGGTCGGAAAAACTGCAATAGCAGAAGGACTTGCACTTAGAATAATCCGCGGAGATGTACCTACAAGTCTTAAGGACAAGCATATTTTTTCACTTGATATGGGATCACTTGTTGCAGGAGCAAAATACAGAGGCGAATTTGAAGAGAGATTCAAGGCTGTACTCAAAGAAATAAAAAGCTCTGAGGGAAAAATAATATTATTTATAGATGAAATTCACAATATAGTCGGTGCCGGAAAATCAGACGGTGCCATGGATGCCGGAAATCTCCTGAAGCCTATGCTTGCAAGAGGAGAAATTGACTGTATAGGTGCAACCACACTTAACGAATACAGACAGTATATAGAAAAAGACAAAGCACTTGAAAGAAGATTCCAACCTGTCCTTGTAAATGAACCAACAGTTGAGGATACAATCTCTATTCTCAGAGGTTTAAAAGAACGGTATGAGGTATTTCATGGAGTAAAAATTCAGGACCAGGCTATAATTTCAGCAGCTGTTCTTTCAAATAGATATATTACTGACAGATTTCTTCCTGATAAGGCTATTGACCTGGTAGATGAAGCATGTGCCATGATAAGAACAGAAATAGACTCAATGCCTACAGAGCTTGATGAAATTTCAAGACAAATAATGCGTCTTGAAATAGAAGAAACTGCACTTAAAAAAGAAGATGACAAGCTTTCTAAAGAACATCTGAAAGAAATTCAGAAAGAAATAGCTGAATTAAGAGAAAAATTCGGCGGAATGAAAGCACAATGGGAAAACGAAAAATTTGCAATTTCACGTGTAAAGAAGCTGCGTGAAGAACTTGAACACGTAAACGGTGAAATAGAAAAAGCTGAACGTGAATATGATCTGAGCAAGGCAGCTGAATTAAAATATGGAAAACTTCCTAATCTTCAGAAACAGATTGAAGAGGAAGAAAGAATTGCGGAAGAAGCAAAGAGTGAAAATTCACTTCTGAGAAACAAAGTTACAGAAGAAGAAATTGCAAAAATTATCGGCCGCTGGACAGGTATTCCTGTTTCAAAACTTATGGAAAGTGAAAGAGAAAAGCTTCTTCATATGGAAGAAACACTCCATAAACGTGTGATAGGTCAGGATGAAGCTGTAAAGAAGGTATCAGAGGCAATTCTCCGCTCACGTGCAGGAATCCAGAATCCTAATCAGCCACTTGGTTCGTTCCTGTTCCTCGGCCCTACAGGTGTCGGTAAAACAGAGCTTGCCAAAGCACTTGCACAGTGTCTTTTTGACGATGAGCACAACATTGTAAGAATTGATATGAGTGAATATATGGAGAAACATGCTGTCAGCAGGATGATAGGAGCTCCTCCGGGATATGTCGGCTATGAAGAAGGCGGACAGCTTACAGAGGCTGTACGCAGAAAACCGTATTCAGTAGTTCTTTTTGACGAGGTTGAAAAAGCACATCCTGATGTATTCAACACACTCCTTCAGGTTCTTGATGACGGTCGTATCACAGATTCGCAGGGACGAACAGTTGATTTCAAAAATACTATTATTATTTTAACGTCAAATCTCGGTTCAAATTACATTCTGGATGGCATAAAAGACGGAGAAATAACAGAAGAAGCACGCAGTCAGGTTGACAAACTCCTGAAGCAAAGCTTCAGACCTGAATTTATTAACAGACTTGATGAAATTGTCTACTACAAACCTCTTATGAAGGATCAGATAATCCACATTGTAGATCTGATGCTTGCTGACCTGCAGAAACGTCTTAGTGACAAACAGCTTACTATTACGGTAACTGATGCTGCTAAAGCATTTATCATTGAAGATGGATTTGATCCTAACTTCGGTGCAAGACCATTAAAGAGATATATTCAGCGAACAGTTGAAACACTTCTTGCAAAAGCCATTATATCAACAGACCTTGAACCAGGAACAGAGCTTGTCGTTGATATCCAGGATGATGCTTTTTTCTGTTTCCAAAAATAAAATAAATATTAAAACGGCAGTAATGGATTTCCATTACTGCCGTTTTAATCACTGTAAGTATTCTAAGATACCAGACTTTTATATGTTCATCAAAACAAAAAAAATGAGCAGGTCGTAATAAAAACCTGCTCATTTCTGATTTTATCAGAATATAATATTTTTTGATTCTTCTTCCATCTGTCTTGCCTGCTCTTCATATTTCTGTGCTACATCATAAAGAAATTGCTCATATGACTTCATTGTATCATACATATTCTTGAATTTGTATTTTACTCCCTCGACGTTCTCAACAAATGAATCACTGTCAGGACCAACCCATACATATCTTAAATTATCTTCTATAACACCATACATAGCTGTATATTCTGAATAATAATCTTCTGCTATTACAGATATTCTTCGTGCCGTAGCACGTAACTCATCAATTTCAGCTCTTCTTATACTATTCATAACAATCCCACTTCCTATGCAGCCATAAGCTTTCCTATATATTGTATATTTCTATGCTCACTCGTTTTCTGATAACCTGATGCTATACGTACATTAACAGCACAGTTTTCAAATTGTTTTCCATCTGCTGTCTTGACTGTAATAACTGCAGAGCCTGGACCGACAGCTGTAATATTTCCATCATTGTCTACGCTTACTATATCAGGATGATTACTTGACCATTTAACCTCCGAACCCGACGGCTTTGATTTAAGCGTAATCTTCTTTGTTTCACCCTGACTCAAAGAAAGATATGACATATCAAGTTCAAGTTTTCCATCCGGCACATTGGTTACCGTCGTTGTTGCTGCTGTAGTTTCCGGCTTTCCGTGAGTACAACTGTCAACTATGTTTATCTTTCCGTCCTTGTAAACAAATTCAACATGGAAATTACTCTTCATAGGTGAATTGGTTGCATCAGCAAACGTCCAGGATATCGAAGGATCACCGAGTACTTTACTTATAAGATTATGGAACTTCAGCGATAGTGTAATGGATAAAAAGAAATCTACATCTGCACAAGTCATATCATCTCTTATCGTACACTTTGCCTCTATCTTAGGTCCTACTCTAAGATCAAGTTTAACAATAGACTGTTTTATTAAAGCAACATCGAGTGAAATTGCAAATGAGAAATACAACCCGATACTTCCCGATGCTTTTACCGACCAGTCTTTATTGGAACATTCATCAATTCTGCGAAGCTGCCCGTTCTTAAATTCAAATCCCTTTGTATGATCGGCACTAAGTTCAACTGATATGTATCCGTTTGCTGATACAACAAACGACACAGTAAAGCTTACGTAAAGGCCCGGACATATCTGAAACGGTACCTTTGCTACATCAATCTGTGCTTCGGCAGCGTCACCATTAAGGTCCTTATAAGCATCTTCAAATCCCTGTGATTCTTCTGCTGTAGCAGAATACTTAAGACCTAAAGTTTTCTTATAATCAAGAGCCATATACACCCTGTTTACATCTATTCCACTAAACAATCCAAAGTCAATATCAACATCAGTATTAAGCTTTATATTGCTGAATGTTGCAGAAACTACCATTTCCTGTTTTCTGGTACCCTCTGTATTGCTCTTTATCGGAATCGGACACTGAACTGATATTGTAGGTATCTTAAGCTCGCCCATCTGATCTATACAGCTGTTATCATTTGCACATGAAAGCGGCTGTATACCTGCCATATCATCCTGGCTGCATGACATTCCGGTTGCTGCATCTCCTATTGTAACATTAGCATCATCATTAAGAATTTCTATATCATCATAATTAGGAGTAAACCCGCCTGAAAAATCAATCTTTGAATAAAGCTCGTTAAGCTCTGCCGGAACACTGCTTACTGTTGAAGTACCGTCATGATTATCTGTAACAGAAAGTGCTTTCATAGCACGTCCTTCTGTATATTCTTCATCCGGTGGGAGGATGTACACTGAATCTGTTTTGAGTCCTTTTGCATATTCGGAAGGCATTATTACGGAACTGCCTGAACCGTTTATTTTAACATTATCAGCAGAAATCTGTTCACGGAAATCCTGCACACCCTCAGCATATGCTGTATTGTCACTGTAATCAAACGTCTGCTTACTCCATGCTTCTGAAGCATTACTAAGTGCCTCTATAGCGTTCTGAGGATTTGTAAGATCTTTGTTCTGATCAATAACGCCCTTGTCTATTGCTGACTGTATTACATCCTGCTCGCTTGCTGATGTATCTACAAATCCTGTTGCTCTCATAAGTGTTTTTGTGGCAAACTGATTATCAAGCGGGGCATCCATATCAACAACTTCATCTTGTCCGATTACCCCCCATTCCTTTGCCTTTTCAACATCATCTTCCGGTGCTTGTTCATCCTGCATACCGAATGCATCATTTACCATTGAAAGCCATTCTGAGTTTGTTATTGTTCCATCCGCAGCCATTTCTTCAGATGTCTTACTCTCTGGCTTTGACTCATTACTGAAAAATTCCTTAAGAGTAGTACAGCCTGTCACAGAGACTGCAAATCCAAAGAGCAGTACCGCTGCGGTCATAATACTAAGAACACGTTTATAACACTTCATAACTTATACCTCTTTTCAAAAATAAATCCTGCTCTGTCTGAGAACAGGATTTTTTTTATGTTTATTGTATCAGATAGTACGTCTGAGATTTGAAGCATTTCCTCTTAAAGCTTCATCAAGTACATCTCTTGCTTCCGCAACATTTGTTTTCAGATGTGAAACTACCTTTTCATTGTATCTGTGGAACTTATCAAATGAAGGTTTAAGAGCCTGAAATGCTTCCTTCATTTCGTCTGATGCTTCTGAACCCCATTTTGCTTCTACGTTTCTTATTTCAGCTTCAAAATCATTAAGTAAATCCATGATAGCTGCATCACGTACCTTGATTTTATCTGCACAGTTTCTTATTTCGTTCGAATTTAAAAATATTCTCTCTCCAGCCATTTTTATTCACCTCATATGTATTTTTTATTAATTATTCAAATGTGATACTGCTTGTTTCGTTCTTTATGTCCTCTGTCTGACTGTCATAAGCATCAGCAGCCTTTATAATCTGTGAACTGTATTCGTTCATAAGTCCGAAAAGCTGTTCAAACTTTGGCTTTACTCCTGCGGCTACTGACTGAAATTCCTTTGAACCTGTACCATCCCATAGCGGTGGAAGGTCACCCTCAATAACGTTATAAAGTGCGCCGAACTCCTTGTAAAAATCTGTTGCCGTGTTTGTGATGTCACTTGCTATTTTTCTAAGGGAATCTGTACCCTCATTAAGTGATCTGATATTCGCTGCCATAATTTTTTCCCTCCAGATATTTATTTAATTTGTTTTTCTTTTTGACTTGTTTTAATCTGTGACTATATTATAGCACATCGGCTTTTTTGCAAGTGAAAAAATAGCTTTTATTAATATTTTAGTTATTTTAGAAAAAACAATAGTACTCAAAGTACGTAAAATCAAGCACAAAAAAATTTTCTGCTGAATTTCACCCACCTATATGCTGAACCTCACCACACTTTTTTTTACTTTTGAACTATAATTCTGTCTTATTCCAGTGCATATGCCTTTGAATTATATATAACAACTTTTGAATCAAGATGAAGCTTCCTGAACTGTTTCTCGTCACATTTTATTCTTCTTACAAATTTCTTTTCGTCATAAAAAGCAACGTCTACATAATACGTTTGTATATAAGTCTCGCCAATAAAGTGACCTTCCTGATCAAAGCATATTGCATTTCCGATTGCTACCTCAGAATTCACAGGAATCATATCTGATTTGTTTAAAGTTCTGATAAAACAAATCACAAAGACTAAAAGTGCCACCAGAAAGAATGTAAAGTTATACTTAAATGCTTCCTTTGAGCCAGAAATCATAAAATACACAAAAACCATCGCAGCTAAAAAAAACACAATATTATTTAGGAACGCTTTTAATGGGGTTGCTTTGTCATTTTTCATGCGTTCAGATAAAGCAGTGTATTCATCAGGTGAAATTGTTCTTAAATTTATTTTATCCGGTGTAATCATTTCAAACGCAAGTTCATCTCTGTAATTAAATATATTTCTGTCATAACGCTCTGTCTCATGGACAAACATCTGTTTCATCATAGATGTCGGATGCATATAAAAATCATCGTCATAATTATTTTTTTTCTTAAGTTCAGGTGAATAAAACTTTTTTAACTGCTGCAGCTCCTGATCCTTTTTCTCAATACCAGATTGTTTTTTTTCCAACTCGTCCATTTCTCATATTCCCTTCTGATAAATTTTTATTACATTATCATAAGCTGTGAATGATTTTTAATTCCAAGCTCTTTTAATGTTTTATCCGGTGCATATATTTTTCCGCTTTCATGGCTGCAAAGAACATCAAAATCACTGCCGCAGAAAAAACCTTCCGATATTTCAGTAAACATTTCTGTAAGAAGCTTAACTGCCTCATAAACATACATATTTTCCGTCAGATATACTTCATATGATCTACCGCTGGCCGGAAGATATATCTGAGTGAGTATTTTATCCATTCTTATCACCTGCCAGTATAAATTTTTTGTCTGCTTTTTCATTCTGTATGATAATTCCCGTATTTTTTTCTGAGGTAATATCAAATTTGTTTTTTATACTGAAAAGATCCTGCTTTGAGACATTTTCTCCAAGCCATATTCCTAGTTTATTAAACCATTCATCGTGCTCATTGTCAAGGAAAAGTACACCCTTATCCCTGTTGCCCCGTACTATTATTCTTTCGTAGCAGCCAGCCGGTTCTTTCATTTTATCCGGTGTATCTGTAACTATATAGCTTATATTGTGTATCTCACATCCGAGCATTGCCTCTATAAAACGCACCATGCACATAGTGCTTACATCAGCTGTTGCTTCAAAAAGATTTATTATGATATAAACGTGTCTGAAGGAATCAGGAAGATACCATTTGCCGTTTTCATTCTTTTCAAGTGCTGCATCACGCTCAAGGTACATTTCCCTGTACTTCTCCTGCCATGCATCCAATCCCTCTGCTCCGCTTATATATGTAAATGCTCTTTGTTGAGAAACATTTATCATGCACTTAGGATCAACAAGAATAATATCGGCACTTTCATCAGCTGACATTGTTTCTGCCAGATATCCGGAAAAATCCGAAAGAAGTTTTTCAGATTCTGCTGAAACAAATGTTATATAGCTGTCTGCAAAATTAACAGTACATATCTCATTGCTGCCGCTCAACTTTCCTAAAGGTACTGATGATACGCTTCCGGAGTATTTTATCAACTCATCGGTTGTTATCTGTTCAGCATGGATTATATACTGCTTTGCACTGACAGATGATGAGGCTGACGCTTCGGCACAGAGCTTTTCTATTTTTTCGGAAGGATCACTTTCAGAAGACGGGACATCCTGATTTTCTTCATTATACTCCTTATCAAGAATATCTGCTGTCTGAAATTCGTACACATGTGAACCGTATCTTACAAGGCCTCTTCCGCTGTACTCAGACGGAATTATACCGTCAGTTCTTCCGAGCACTGCAGCATAATCAAGCCTGTCGTTCATTCTAAGCATATAATTCTGACCAATATTCTGTTTTAATCTTGAATTTATATTTATTGATGCCGTGCCCAGAACAATATAAACTCCACACTTTATTCCCTCTCTTGAAATGTATGAAAGCTCCGACACAAGCATATCATATTCCTCATTAAAAAGAACATAATTGTTAAGCATCAGAACAATATTCGGAAGTGTGTTTCCGGAACGTCTGCAGTATTCCTGATATTCGCCGCCATACGGAGCAAAAAGCTTGTTTCTTTTAATTATCTCTTGTTTTAGTTCCAAAAACAGTTTAACAACATCGTCATTTTCATCTGCCATAATTACATTTCCAACCTGAGGAGCTTTTTCAAATATTCTAAGATATCCCGAATCAAATTCAAGAATGTATATGTTTACTTCCTCTGCTGTATAACGGTATATAAGTGAGTAAATAAGTGTAATGAAAAAGCTGTCCATACCTCCGCCAGGAGAACTGTATATACAAAGGTTGCCTTTTTCAGAAAACGGTATCGTCATTATATGCTGCTGTCTCTCATAAAGGTCATCCCATTTTCCTATTATGGGTTCAAGATTATATTTCTTTGAAGACTCCCCATATTCATTATACAACTGTACAAGAGAAATAAATGACGGAAGAGGGAGAAGCCAGAGAGGTCTTATCTGTATATTTCCTGCCATCGAAATAAGGTACTGACGCACTTCAACAAGCTCTGAACTAACATGCTCATTATTACTTCCGGTATTATCCTTTATTTTTTTCTCACAGAGTACAGTTCCGGTACTGTTTATAAGCTCTGCTGATTTTACAGCTTTGTTCTGTATTCTTCCCTGTTCTGTATAATCAGCACCGCACCATGCAGACTGACCAAGGCTGAACAGTTCGTTATAGCCTACCTGAAGATAAAATCTTCCTGTAGCCTGTATCTCTGCTGCATCAGGGCAGCGTATTACTGCTGTACTGTCAGCTCTGTCCTGAACCTTCAGGCATATCTTGAAACGTGAGTTACTCCAGATCTGAGGGCTGACAACGCTGTCAGGCTTCTGTGTAGCAAGTATAAGGTGCACGCCAAGACTTCGTCCTATACGTGCAGTACTTACAAGAGAATCCATAAATTCAGGCTGCTGGGATTTAAGTTCTGCAAACTCGTCACATACTATAAACAAATGAGGAAGTGCTTCAAAATCAGCACCATTTCTTCTGAGCTTCTGATATTTATAAATATCCATAGTTCCTTCGCCTGATATTTTTCTTGCCTTCTTGAAAAGATTCTGACGTCGCTTAAGTTCGCTTTCTATTGAAATACGTGAACGCTCAATAGTTGCACCGTCAAGGTTAGTAACAGTCCCTGCAAGATGAGGAAGCTTTACTGTTTTCTCAATGATTTTTCCGTTTTCACTGACTCTTTCCACACTTTCAAATGCATCTGCAAGGCCACCGCCCTTATAGTCTATTATAAGGAATGATATTTCCTCAGGACTGTAATTAACAGCAAGGGATAATATAAATGTAATAATAGTTTCACTTTTTCCTGAACCTGTAGTACCTGCAATAAGTCCGTGAGGGCCATGAAATTTTTCATGAAGATCTATATAGAAGCTGTCACCTGACTGATTTACACCTATAGGAGTCTGCAGTGATTTTGAAGGATCATTTTCAGACCATCTTGTCAGACAGTTAAGATGTTCAACCTTTGATACTCCGAACATTTCAAGAAATGTAAGCATCTGCGGCAGCTTGTATCTCTCAGCATACAGATCAAGCTTAATATTTGATATGCTGTCAATGTAGCTTGAAAAAATAATGTTATCTATACTGTCCGGCACAAAAATCTGTTCTGTATTTTTCTCATTCTCACTGCCTCGCTTATACATACATGCACTGCCATTGTCTGAAATATCAAATATAATGTCCGAATCAATATAGTTACGCATATCAAAGAGCGTAAACATACTGAATCTTATGTTTTTATAATTTTTCAGAATCAGCGAAACAGGTGTCATCTGCTCGGTCAGTTCCTTATCGGCAGTAATAAGAAGAACATACGGAAGTGTGCATTCCTTCTCCTCAAGTCTGTCCGATATTTCCTTTTCAAGCTGTACAGAAAGTTCTTTTACTCCCTGACTGTCAGAGGCAATGTATCTGAATGTATTGTTATCATTCCATACATGAGGAAGCCATCCGGCGTAATCCCATTTATCAGCTTCATCCTCATTATATATGAAAATAAGTTTTAATTCATCGTAGCTGTAAAGTGATGTCATCTGTACAACAAGTGCTTTTACAAAATCCTCTGACTCCTCTCTGTTTCCGGTAAAGCCGCATATATATCCGTCTTTGAGTGACAGTGGAATGTTTACATTTTCAAGCTTTCTTTCCTCACTTACAAGCTGATAAAGATTATCCTTAAGCTGATCCGTGTTTACAGTAAGCTTTTTTTCAGGATATTTAAGCTGCAGTAAAGGTTCTGTATCGCCCTTTCCTATACATACTGTAAGAAAATCTGAATTCCTTATATTTTTACACCATAAATATTTATCAGGCTTTCCGTCAGTTCCGCATGCGAGTCCGGCACATCTTACGGAAGGATAATAAATATCATTCATTATATCTGACTGATCATTGAGAATACGTTTTATTTCAGCACGTGCATTACTTATATATCCCGAATACAATTCTGTACGTTCCCTGTTCTTTTTGGTCTCACTTTTCTTTGTAACCTTATTAAGAATAACAGGCCACATCATTGCAGAACACATCATTGTACTGGCCATTATGATGGACGGTACCACATATGAAAATCCCGTTCCTCTGTAATATGAGGCGATAACCGAATATCCTGCAGTCATAACCGAACCGCTGCACATAGTAAAGGACGGTCCGAGTCTCAGAATGGCTGACTGATTTTCTCTTTTTTCCTTGTCCGGCGGTGTTTCAAGCTCAAGCAGCTTTTCTTCTATATTTTTATTCTGAAGCTTTATTGTTCTGTAAAAATACTGCTTCTGATCTTCATCCTCAACCGGTTTTTCTGCTTGTATTATCTTATTTTTATCTGCCTCATAAAAAATATTGCTGTCGTATCCGGCTAAATCATCATAAATATTTGAAGCAATAAAATCATAGCCGATAATGAACTTATACCCGAGAATAAATATTACATCCCCGGCTTTAAGCTCAGATTCAGAAATACGTTTATTATTAAGATATGTACCGTTACGGCTGTCCTGATCCTTAACAGACCATGCTCCGTTTTTTCTTTCAATTACCGCATGTCTTCCGGAAATGTATTTGCTGTTTATAAATATACTGTTGTCTTTTTTCTGGCCTATGCTTATGACTGCATCGCTGTTTTTAAGAAAAAGTTTTTTGTATCTGCATCTTTTCTGTACAACAGGCTCTGAAAGCACTATGCATTCTTCTCCCTCTGTTTCAGCCATGAACACATCATTATCATTTATTATATGAGTCTGTACGCTTTTGCCGTCTTCCTTTATTCTGCACTCTGCATTTGACGATACTCTCCATGCGTCTTCTGAACCTTCTATATTGAGTATTTCAGTTTTCCCGCTGTTTGTATAGTATTCTATTACATAGCGGCCTTCCTTTTTATCCGGAAGTATTATCATACTGACGGATTTTTTTTGTATTAATGTTATCAGAAGCACTTTATACTGCACCTACATTCTTTTTGTTATTTGTCTTTTTCTGAATTTCCGGATAATCTGTCCAGTACACCTTTATCATAAGTCCGGTAAATATGTAATAAGTGAAATTATCCACTTCTTCATCGGTAAGAACATTCCCATTTGAATGACAGTATTCCCACTTGAATGTATCAGACAGTTCATTCATATCTCTTTCAAACGGTTCTATTATTCGCCTTGCTATTGCTCTGTCACCTGACATTACTTCATCGTATCCCGGAAGTTCAGGTGTACATTCAAGCAGCGTCTTTACGCTTATTGTATCGGCATTTTTTTTGAAATAATTCATTTTTTTATGCTCAGATATTTTTTTCAGGAAATAATAACTGTTCGGATTACGCTTATGATTTATATTAAATAGCCTCATAGGATATGGCATTACAGGCATTCCCTTAAGTATTCTGAAAAAATCATCGCTGAAGCTGAATACAATATAATTATTTTTTATACACGCTTCATTGCATATTTTTATCTCGTTGAAGCTCTGCTCACGGCTTGACGATCTGCTGAACGTAAGCTTCATATTAACTATCGTCTTAAGCTCAGAATTTACCTGTTTTCTGATTTCACGTATATTTTTAAGTCCGCACATATTCATATATTCATTGAGCGAAAGATATACTGTCTGTTCCTTTGCCCCTGTTTCGGTACAGCGTATCATTACCGCATCTATCAGCCTATGAGTTGTTGCTTTTATTCCTCTTCCCAGAGTTGAAAAATTTTCAAGCCTGACACTCAGATTTCCGCTGTCTATCTTTAAAATATCATTTTCGTCTGTCTGATTATTTTCTGATATTTTTAGCATTGCCAGCTTGTTGGTAGCTGTTGACTGCCTCATTATGCTGAATTTATTTCTGGCTACTGAATTTATCCTGAGATCAGTTTTGAGAATATTTCCTACAGGCTGTGATTTCCCGTCTATTCCTGTATTGTTTCTGTTACTGCCCATTTCTGTCCTCTGCTTCCGCAAGTATATCTATCAGAACATCAGGTGAAGTTCTGAAAACGTCCATATTTTCAAGCTTCTGTCGAACAATACTTATATTTTTGTCGGACGGATGTAAACTATCCGTATCTATAGGCTTGAATACATTATTTAATATACGTCTTTTATTTTCGTATTCTTCACCCTCTCCGGCAATTTCATCGTCAAATGCTTTCCTCTGCTCATTCATCTCTTTTATCTGCTGGGTCATACTTTCATCTTCAACACAGAACACAGTAAAATCATCAATGCCTGTCCTCTTTGCTATGAGTCTGCAGAGCTCATTATATGCAAGGTTTTTTCTTATACCCGGAATCATAAGTTCTTCTCTGAAATATTTTATTTTGTCATGCATTTTTTCTATATTTTCAAGACTCATCATTTCCTGAAAGCAATCTATCTCCGGCTGAATAAAATAATCCTCAACTGTAAGACATTTAGGACGGCATGGAAATTCGTTTGAAATAAGCGCAAATCCTCTTTGTCTTGCGAGCTTTCCCGGAATCGGCATTTCATTGTACTGTGTTTCAGTCATTATTATCGGTAGATTTTCTATAAGCTTTCTGGCATGCTCAACCTGCTGCGACTGTGCCATATACATAAGCAGACGGCAGCATCCGTTCTGCGCCTGCTGATTAAACGCATATGCCATGGCCTGCGCTCTCTGTATAAACATCTGAAGCTGAATATAACATTCCAGCTTTTCAGCATCTTCAATCGTATTGATTTTCTGCATAAGACAATCCATTATGTCCTGACTTATCAGCTTATCTTCCTGCCCTTTAAACTTGAAAATATCATTTTTTATAATACATGTTCCAAGTTCATCCCCGCTTATGTATTCTTTTTCAAGTAAATCTGCAATTGTTCTCTCCATAATGACGCCTCCTGTATTACTTCATATGAAATAATCTTACAATAAACCTAGAATAATGTCAAGTGTAATATAAGTATTATAAGGGTTTTGAGGATAAGTATATCTATACTTTATTTGCAAATATTACATTTAAATCATAAGCATTGATTAATAATAAATCGGAACCACAGTTATAAGGTGAATCTGTAAAATTTTTTAAGATTATGCATATTTTTAATTGATTGTGATATTCCAAACACATGAAAAATATTTGCAGAATATCGTTAAATATGTTGATTTATACATTTATATGTGGTATCATAAATGTGGAATTAGAATAATTATCAAATTATTATGACTATAAAAACAAATATAAAATTGATATGGAACAAAAAAATAACTTTTTCTGAAGTTAACACCTGTTCAATAATAAAACAATAAGGAGGAAAATTTATGAACAGATTTTATATTAAAACAATAGCTTTTTGTACATCGCTC
>CALMUA010000101.1 GCA_937872775.1 uncultured Ruminococcus sp. | reverse complement strand
TTAAATTCTAATGTATAATAAAATAAAGAGTGTTTTTACTGGTAATTAAAATATATAATTTAGGATATTAAATTATACAAATCCGGTATCAGTGCATATTTTATAAAATAAACCGACAAAAAGGAGTAATAAAATGACGGATCAAAGAAAAAATGAACTTCAGGAAATCTATCTGAAATCAGATAATCTGAAGCCTGACGACCTTATCGGACTTGATCTTCAGGAAATTATCTACATTTATTTTTCGATCAATATGAAAATTAAAAACGGCATAAAAGATGAAAATGATGATGAGGTACTGCTTACAGTATTTAAGGCTATTCTTGCAAAAATAACTTTATCTGATGAATTATACGTTGCATATAATCTTGTCACTAATTATCCACATGTCGATGAAAAGGGCAGTGCATGGATATTCTCGACTGAAGAATATGCACAGCAGGCTGTAGCACATTATATGCAGCAGATGATAACGCTGAAGATAAAGAAGATAGAAAAAGAAGAATTTATATCGGAATTTTACCAGTTTTACAGACTTGGAATTGAAAGACTTCTTGTTGATAACGGATACTATAATGTTATCGTATACAGAAAGGATCTCCTCAGTGAGGCTGTGTCAGAAGATACTCCGAAGGATGAGAGTTCATTAATTAATCCGGAACTTAACCTGGCCATGATAAGTTTTTTTCAGAATTTTTACAACACGTCTTTTTATAATGGAAAGCAGGAGTTTCTCAAAAAGCTTGAGAGCAATATGATTGACTGTATTCCTTCAGCAAGATTACTGGTTCCTGTAAAGCTTGAAGGAAGAATGCTTAAAAGCGGAGAAATATCAAAGATTGATCCTTCAGAAAAGATGCAGATGGCGTATATTACGAATGAAAAGGATAATACAAGATGGGTTCCGGCATTTACTGACTGGGATGAATTTGTTAAAATGTATTCGAGAACTGAATGGAATGCAGCTGTAGTAGGATATCGTGATCTTATGAAAATGTCAGATAAATGTGATGGTGTACTTATTAATTTTTCAGGTGTTCCGCTTCGTATTGATAAAGAAAACAGAAAAATAATAAATGAATGTGCAAAGGTTAAATCTTAAACTGAAAAAGAGATTCCTCGCATTAAAGCCGGGGAATTCTGTACTTACATTCAGTACATAAAGTGTTCCGATGAACGTAAATATTGTGTTTACTCCGCAGCGTTAAAAACGGCTGTACCTGGCTATTAATTTTAGCCCGGTACAGCCGTAAATATTTTATTCGGATTATTTTTATTTTGGTCCGAGTGTTACAGGATCCTTCATAATATACTGTTTTAAATGTGCAAGGTCAGGTAATCCGATTTCTCCGTCATTATTTACATCGGCACCTTTAAGCGTCTGTTCATTAAGTGTATAATCGCCTAACAGATACTGTGAGAAAAGAGTCATGTCAGTAATTTCTACAATTCCATCATTGTTAAAATCTCCATATACAATTTCGGATGGTTTTTGAACTGTAGTAACAGTTGTAGTTTTTTTAGTAGTTGATGTAACTGTAGTTTTTGATACAGAAGTAGTTTTTGATACAGAAACAGCTTTAGTGTCTTCTGCAGTTGTTACAGATGTTTTTTTAGTAGTAGTTGCAGTAGTAGTTGTTGGTGTAGTAGTTACAGAAGAAGTGGTTGTAGTAGTTGATGAACCACCATTGTAATAATCTGATATAGTTATTCCGTTAGGTCCTAGTGGAACTTTATGATCTAAACCTATAAATTTACCATCTTCGGTTTTCCATAAGGCAGGGTATAAATAATTGTCATATTTGTTATCATTCCATCTTAAATCTCGTCCACCTGGAAATTCAGTAGTTCCTTCTTTGTCACGTGTAAATAATCCACCTGTATCTGCTGAGTCAATATTTATACACCATAATGTATGATGAAGTTGATATTTATTAGCTATAATATAATCTCTCATCGAACGTAAATATTTTAAATTCACATCAAGTAGTTTATCTCCACCTTCAGTTAAACCACCCCATTCACCAATTAATAAAGGTGAAATTCCATCTTCCATTATATATGCCCAGTTTGGTTTCCAACACTGATCATATAATATTTTTTTTGCTTCATCATCATCTGCTGTTACAAACCCATCTTTAAACCATGACTGTTCAAAAACCAAAGGACCATAATCATGAGGAGAGTAAATAAGTTGTTTCTGATATTTACCTAAGTTTATTGGATAATCTTTTACACCTCTTAGATTTCCGCCCCACCAGTTTCCATAATAATCATTTGTTCCTGTCCATGGGCTGGTGTTTACTTCCTCATCGTCCCATAAACCATCCTTAGGGTACATTTCAACACCCTCTACTAAAATAAGAATGTTTGGATGTACATCCAAGATAGCAAGAGCAGTCTCTTGTGCGACTCTTTTCCAATTGTTTGTATGATCAGAATCGTCCCATATAGCACTTTGAGATTTTATTTTTACATCACCGGTATTTGTATGTGGTTCGTTCTTCAAGTCAAAGCCTATTATAGTATCATCGTTTTTATATCTTTCTGCTACCCATACCCATGCTTCTTTAAATATTTCTTCTGTGATTGTTTTGTTACACCAAAGAGGTGCAGTGTGTCCCTGGTTATCTGTTTCAGCACTATGAACATCAAGAATTACCTTTATTCCCACGCTTTTAAAAGTTTCAAGCATAAGATTAAACAATTCATAACTATTCAAGCCTTCTAGAATAGGGTTGTTGTAGCTTGTATCTGTGGAAGCAGGGTATTCACCTTGGCTCCATGCATACAATAAATCTGTAGCTATAGGCATACGTACAACGTTAATACCCTTGCTAGCCACCATTTTTATATCTGCAATTATATCACTATGATATGAGTCCAATAACATTCTTTCTCTACAGTTAAAACCAAACCAGTTTGCACCTGTAATCCATACCTTATTTCCGTTCTTGTCAACTATATTTGTTCCCTCAACATGTAACCAGTCGTCATTGCAATCATCATCAACAGCATTTACAGTAGAATTATCTGTTTTTTCCTGAACATTCAGTTTTACTACGAAAGAAGATGCCATAATCATCGATATAGACATGGCTACAATTCGTTTTATTGGTATCATTTTAATTCCTCCTAAATTTATTAATACAAAAAGCATACCCACTTATAATAAATAGTATCTTATTTTGCATAAAAAGTCAAGAGTATTTATATAATTTGTTGAAAAAAATGAATTTTGATATATATTTTTTAGTATTATTTATATATCAATTCGCCCGAAACATGTTGTAAGATAATTCATAATATTACCTTATATGCATGCAGGTGGGGTATGGTGTGTTAAATTTTAAAAAATAATGCAGAGTCATAACAGGGGATAGAACCACTGTTTTAACTCTGCATAACATTTATATAAAATTAATCAGCAATTGACAAGAGCATCATTTGTATCATGCATATTTACTGTCTGCTGA
The DNA here is from genome assembly GCA_937872775.1 of uncultured Ruminococcus sp. Taxonomy (GTDB): domain Bacteria; phylum Bacillota; class Clostridia; order Oscillospirales; family Ruminococcaceae; genus HUN007. Next base: position 8,493 of record CALMUA010000101.1, on the reverse strand, counting down.
ATCTGCATTTTTTCTTTTGCTACAGAAAGCATAAGCTTTATGCGGTTTTCCTGGTTAACTCTTGTAGCACCCGGGTCATAGTCTATAGGGACGATATTGGCATTTGAATGACGTTCACATATTTGTCTTATCATACCTTTTCCTACTATATGATTCGGAAGGCACCCGAACGGCTGGCAGCACACAATGTTTTCATAACCGCTTTCAATAAGTTCAAACATTTCAGCTGTAAGAAACCAGCCTTCTCCCATTTTGCTTCCGTGCCCGATGATATCGTCCACAAGACTTTTGATATGTGCATATGTAGATGGAATAGTAAATTTGTGCGTCTGTGCAATGGCATCTATATAGACAGTTTCAATCCTTGTCAGGTAATTAATAATTATTTTTACAATCCATGATTTGATTTTGCTTCCGCCGTATAGCTTAATATCTTCCAGTCTGTTATCTATTTTAAAAATCATAAATCCCATTAATCCCGGAAGCATTACTTCACATTCCTGATTTCTCAGAAATTCTTCCAGATGGTTGTTGGCAAGGGGAGAGAATTTTGCGTATACTTCACCAACAACGCCAACTTTGATTTTGTTTATCTTTTCAGTTTTGACAGCCGCAAAATCAGCACTGATAAGCTTAAGTGTATGTGTTATTTGTTTGATACCTGTAATATTAATTGTTACAAGATCTGTTGAGACTATCTTTATCCATTTTTCTATAAGTGCATCGCTTTCACCGTGATTTATTTCGTATGGACGAACCTGATTTGAGAGTACCATCATTGTATCAGCAAATGACAGAAGTGCTACAGCTTCACGAAGCATCTTCAATGTGAGTTTGAAGCATGAGTCCTTTTCAAGTCCTGAAAGATTGAGTGATATTACAGGTACATCAGGCATATCTGCTTTTGTTAAAGCTTTTCTCAGAAGGTGTATGTAGTTGGATGCACGACATCCTCCTCCTGTCTGTGTAATCATAAGTGCTGTTTTGTTAATATCATATTTTCCGCTTTCAAGAGCACCTATAAGCTGGCCAATGCAAAGGAGTGCAGGATAACATGTATCGTTATGTACATACTTTAATCCTGCATCAACTACTGTCTGACCGTCGTTGTAAAGAAGTTCAACATTATAATCATATTTGCGGAACATTGCACGTAAGAGCTGAAAGTGAATAGGTGCCATATTCGGAATAAGAATAGTATAATCTTTTTTCATTTTTTCTGTGAAGACAGGTCTTTCCGGATTGTTCATATTCTGATTCATCCCTTTCATATTATTCTGTTGCAGCAAAAAGGCTGCGAAGTCGGATTTTTACAGCACCAAGATTAGTTATTTCATCTATTTTAATCTGAGTATATATTTTATTTTCAGCCTCAAGTATAGAACGTACTTCATCGGTTGTAATAGCATCAACACCACATCCGAATGATACAAGCTGAACAATATTTATATTTCTATTTTTTGATTCGGCAACATGTTTTGCAGCTGCAAATAATCTTGAATGATAAGTCCACTGGTTAAGTGCATTTACAGGAAATTTTGATACTCTGGCACTCAGTGAATCCTCAGTCAGAACAACAGCTCCAAGTGAACAGATAAGTTTATCTATTCCGTGGCATACTTCAGGATCAATATGATACGGTCTTCCTGAAAGAACTATCAGAGGCATATGTTCTTTTTCAGCAATTTCTATAAACTCATCGGATTTTTCAATAGACTGGTGCATGAATTTATCATATTCCTCATATGCAAGCCATACTGCCTTCTTTACATCACCAAGAGGTATTTCACCAAAATTTAAAACAAGAATCCTATGGAATTTCTTTATAAAATCCTTTGGTCTGTGAAGTCCTACATAGTCACAGATAAAGTTTACTTTTTCTATTGCTTTGACATTTGACTTGATAACTTCAGGATAATATGCAACTACAGGGCAGTTATAGTGATTGTCTCCGAGGTGTTCATCAATGTTGTAGCTCATACATGGATAGAATATTGTATCAACACCGGCTTCAATAAGCTCCTCAATATGTCCGTGAAGAAGTTTAGCAGGAAAGCAGACTGTATCTGAAGGAATTGTATGCTGTCCTTTTATATATATCTTTCGTGTTGACGGAGGAGATACTACGACCTTGAAGCCAAGTGTTGTAAATAACTTGTGCCAGAACGGAAGAAGCTCATACATATTAAGACCAAGAGGGATACCGATGACTTCTTTTCTTGTCACTTTAGTTTCAGCGTTTATGTAGGCTCCTATAAGTTCATTTTTATATTCATATAAATTATAATGTTTTGTATTGATTTTTAAATCAAAAGCACGTTCACATCTGTTTCCGCCTATGAATTTTCTGCCTCCGTCAAATGTGTTTACTGTAAGTTTGCAATGATTGCTGCATTTTTTACATGTAACTGCTTTGACCTCATGCTTAAAATCAGCCAGATCATTCTGATTGAGAATTGTACTTGGTGCAGAATATTTTTCTGATGCATATAATGCAGCTCCGTATGCACCCATGATTCCTGAAATTTCAGGTCTTACGACTTCACGATTTACTTCCTGTTCAAATGCACGGAGAACAGCATTATTAAGGAATGTTCCTCCCTGAACAACTATATTCTTTCCCAGAGTATCAGCGTTTGTTGCACGGATTACTTTGTACAGTGCATTTTTTACAACGCTTATAGAAAGTCCGGATGAAATATCTTCAATTGCTGCTCCATCCTTCTGTGCCTGTTTTACGCTGCTGTTCATAAATACAGTACATCTTGATCCAAGATCAACAGGCTTCTTGGCAAATAATCCGAGATTTGCAAAATCTGCTATAGAATATTTGAGCGCTGCTGCAAATGTCTGCAAGAAGGAACCACAGCCTGAAGAGCAGGCTTCATTTAGAAAAATATTGTCTATAGTGCCGTTCCTTATTTTAAAACATTTTATGTCCTGACCACCAATATCTATGATAAAATCAACATTTGGCTGAAACTTTTTAGCGGCTGTATAATGTGCAACTGTTTCTACTATTCCGAAATCAACTCTAAAAGCATTTTTAATAATTTCTTCTCCATATCCGGTAACAGCTGATGAAGCAATTTTTATTCCAGGGTACTGCGTGTATACTTCACTGAGAAAATTTTTGATAAACGGAACTGGATTTCCATTGTTAGGCATGTATCTTTGTGTGAGAATATTTCCTGATTTATCTATAATAACTGTCTTTACTGTTGTTGAACCGGCATCAATGCCGAGAAACATATCTTTGCTGAAATCTTCTGTTGTATGTATATTATCTGAATTTTTCTTATGCCTCTGGATAAAATCATCATAATCCTTCTGACTGCTGAAAAGAGGGGAACAACTGTTATATGCCTCATCAGATTTGTAATTTTCTATTTTATTTATAAGCATATGTATGTCAAATTCTTTTGCTGCTTCTGAAATAGCAGCTCCTATTGCAACAAAGTAAAGAGAATTTTCAGGGCAGATACCTTTAAGCTTTAGTGTATTATCAAAGCTGTTGCGAAGTTCAGAAAAATATGTAAGTGGTCCTCCGAGATATACAATATTTCCTTTAATTTCTCGTCCCTGAGCAAGGCCTGCAATTGTCTGATTTACAACAGCATAGAATATACTTGCTGAGATGTCGGATTTTCTGGCACCTTGATTAAGCAATGGCTGGATGTCTGATTTTGCAAATACTCCGCATCTTGAAGCAACAGTATAAATTTTTTCATGTTCCATTGATATTGTATTCATTTCTTCAGGAGTGATATTAAGAAGTGTGGCCATCTGATCAATAAATGCACCTGTTCCTCCTGCACAGCTTCCGTTCATACGTACTTCAAGCTGATCTGAAAGAAATAATATTTTTGCATCTTCTCCGCCAAGTTCTATTACAGTATCTGTATCGGGAAGATATTTTTTAACTGATGAACGTGTAGCGTATACTTCTTGTATGAATGGTATGTCGAGTGCAGATGCAATACCCATACCAGCTGAACCGGAAATACAAAGCCTGAAATTTTTATCAGAGTATTTTTCGTTTATGCCTTTGAGCATTTCTGCTGCACTTTGTGTTATTTGCGAAAAGTGTCTTTTGTATTCCTGAAATATTATGTTATCTTTTTCATCGAATACGATACATTTTATTGTCGTTGAGCCAATATCCAAACCTATTGTTTTCATTATAACTGAACCATGCCTTCCTGAATAAAGTATAAACCGGCAGACCTACAGCAATAGTAAATCTGCCGGAACGTAAATACATTCACATATAATTATATACAAAATACAAATTTTTTTCAAGGCAATTTAATAAAATTTTTAAATAATTATGAAACTTTCTCAAATTGACTATTATAGAGCTCAGCATAAAATCCATTTTTAGCAAGTAATTCATTATGATTGCCGCTTTCGATTATATCTCCGTCTTTCATAACAAGGATAAGATCCGCATTTTTTATGGTAGATAATCTATGGGCAATTACAAATGATGTTCTTCCGACCATAAGTTTATCCATGGCTTCCTGAATAAGAATTTCAGTTCTGGTATCAACTGAGCTTGTTGCCTCATCAAGAATAAGCATAGGAGCATTTTCAATCATTGCTCTTGCAATAGTAACAAGCTGTTTCTGACCTGCTGAAAGGCTTGCATTGTCATTAAGCACTGTATCATATCCATTCGGAAGTGTTGAGATAAAATGGTGTAATCCGACTGCCTTACATGCTTTTACAACATCTTCATCAGTGACATTTTTCTTGCTGTATATAATATTTTCTTTTATTGTACCTTCAAATATCCAAGTATCCTGAAGAACCATACAGAATAAGTCATGAACATTTTCTCTTGTAATGTCGTTTATTGATACGCCGTCAACTAATATATTTCCGCTGTTTGTATCATAAAATCTCATCAGAAGGTTTACCATGGTAGTTTTGCCGGCACCGGTAGGTCCTACGATTGCAATTTTCTGACCTGCTTTTGCAGAAGCTGAAAAATCATTGATTATTATCTTATCAGGAGAATATCCGAATTTTACATTTTTGAATTCAATGTCTCCCTTGACATTGCTGAGAACTGTTGTCTTGTCAGATTCATTTGGAAGTTCAGGCTGTTCAAGAAATTCAAAAACACGCTCGCTTGCAGCAGCAGCCGACTGAAGACTTGTAGTAGCCTGTGCAATCTGAGAGAGAGGCTGTGTAAATAGTCTGACATATAAAGAGAAAGCTATGATAACACCAAATGTTATTTTGCCGTCAAATGTGAGTGCACCTCCGACTACACATACCGCAACATATCCAAGACTTCCCATAAATCCCATGAGCGGCATCATAAGTCCTGAAAGGAACTGTGCTTTCCATGCACTGTTATAAAGTTTATCGTTTATTTCTTCAAATGTTTTCTTTGACTCTGCTTCACCATTATAAGCTTTTACAACAATATGACCGGAATATGTTTCTTCAATAAGACCATTTATCGAACCAAGCTCTTTTTGCTGGTTAATAAAATGTTTCTGTGATTTTGACATTATAAATCCCATAAAACCGAATCCTATCAGTGAAGCAGCTACAGCGGTACCTGTCATAATCAGATTTGTATCAATCATCATTATAAGTGAACCTATGAGGAGAGTTATGGCAGATACAAGTGTACCAACGCTCTGATTAAGAGTCTGACCTATTGTATCAACATCGTTTGTAACTCGGCTGAGAATGTCACCATTACTGTTTCTGTCAAAGTAACTCAGCGGAAGTCGGTTGATCTTGGATGATATCTCTGCTCTCATGCTTTTGGATACCTTCTGAGTTATTGCTGCCATTATCAGTCCCTGTACTGTACTTAAAACAGTTCCTAAGCCATACAGAATAACGAGAAGTGTACAGATATCTATAATAGAGTCAAAATCTATTTTTGACATCATGCCTTTCATAATTAAATCTGTAATATCACTTAATTTATTCGGACCCATAATTGTAAATACTGTTCCTACAGCTGCAAATATCAATGCAATAATTATCGCAAAGATATACGGACGGCAATAAGAAATAAGCTTTTTTATTGTTGCTTTGAAATTTTTTGGTTTTTCTCCGGCACCCATACCACCATGACCGCCGCCCATTACAGAACCCTTAGGTCGGTTATCTTGGCTCGAATTTTTTTCACTGTTCATTTTCAAGTTCCTCCTTTGAAAGCTGTGAATACGCAATTTCCTGATATACACTGCATGATTTCATAAGCTCCTTGTGAGTACCCATACCCACCATTTTTCCTTCATCAAGGACAATGATTCTGTCAGCATCAATAATTGTTCCTATACGCTGGGCAACAATAAGATTTGTAGCACCGTTTGTTTCTTTTTTGAGTGCGGAGCGGAGAACTCTGTCAGTCTTATAGTCAAGCGCTGAGAATGAATCGTCAAAAATATATATCTGTGGTTTTCTGCATACTGCACGTGCTATTGCAATTCTTTGTTTCTGGCCACCTGAAACATTGGAACCGCCCTGAGCAATAGGGGAATTATATGAATCACACATTTTTTCAACAAATTCCTGTCCCTGTGCGATTTTAACAGCTTTTTTTATATCACTTAAAGAATATTTTTTATTGCCGTTATCTCCATATCCTACATTTGAAGCAACAGTTCCGGTGAAAATTATGGCTTTTTGTGAAACGTATCCCAGAATGTTATGCAGGGCATCTGATTTATAATTTTTTACGTCAACACCGTTTACAAGAACTTCTCCTTCAGATATATCATAAAATCTTGGAATAAGATTTATAAGTGTTGTTTTTCCGCTTCCGGTTGATCCTATAAATGCAACAGTCTCACCCTTGTTTGCCTTGAAGCTTATATCATTAAGTGCATATTCATTGGCATCAGGATATTTAAAGCTGACATGCTTAAATTCAATTTTTCCTGTTTCTTTTGTTTTCTTTGAAAAAGTTCCGTCAGGAATAGAATTTTCAGTATTAAGAACTTCTTTTATACGTCGTGCTGAAACTGTAGCTCTTGGGAGAATAATAAATATCATTGTCAGCATCATAAATGCCATTACAACCTGAATTGCATATGCAGCAAATACAACCATATCGCTGAATACACCAGGTTTATCCATAAGCTCTGCGTCATCAATGATATATGATCCTATCCAGTATATTGCGAGACTTAATCCATTCAATACAAGTGTAATAACAGGGCCAAGTACAGACATTACGCATTGTGTGAACAGGTTTGTTGATGTAAGATCACTATTTGCTTTTTCAAATTTATTTTCCTGATATGATTGAGCATTGTATGCTCTTACAACCCTGAGACCTGTAAGATTTTCACGAGTTACGCGGTTAATATTATCAGTGAGTGTCTGGATTATTTTAAATTTAGGAATGGCAAGACCAATAATTATTGCTATAACAATTACAAGAAACAGAACAAATATACCTGTTGCTGCTGTCCACTGCCAGCTTTTATTTGCAATTTTCAATATAGCAAAAATTGCAAGAATAGGAGCTTTTATCAGGACCTGAAGACCCATGACAAGAAACATCTGAATCTGATTGATATCATTTGTTGAACGTGTAATAAGACTTGCAGTAGAAAAAGCATTGATTTCACTTTCAGAAAATCCGATTACCTTATTGAATACAAGACTTCTCAGTCTTTTTGAAAAAGAACATGCAACTCTTGCAGTAAAGAATCCTACAATTACTGCGCTTGCAAGACTTCCGAGTGCACAAAGCATCATCCATCCTCCGGAAATCCATATATCCTTAATAAGACTGCCCGGTGTCTGGATATACATTGTGATGTCAGACATATAATCAGGCAGTTTCAGATCAAGCCAGACCTGGGCTACGATAAGAATAAACGAGATAAATATTATCAGCCATTCTTTTGATTTAAGATATTTAAGTACTTTGAGCATATTTTTCCTCCTGTGTATATTGTATATTATTTGTTATCAATATTGTAAAGCATTTTTTTGAAAATATCAGTTATAAAAAGTATTTCTTCATCTGTAAGATTTTCAAAAAGTTTGTTCTGGGCCTTTTCAATATTTTTTATTACCTTTGCCTCAATATCACGGCTTTTCTGAGTAATGCCTATAGTTTTATAACGGTTATCAGCTGCGGAAACAGTTCTGGTAATAAATCCTTTAGCTTCAAGTCTTTTGAGTATTCCCGTTACAGTAGGATTTGACAGACCGAATTTTTTTTCAATATCCTTTTGATTTATTTCTTTATTTTGTGACCGGATAAGGAACATCAGTGTGTGTGCCTGAGAATGAGTCAGATCAAGTTCATCGAAATCATGATTACAGTTCTTTCCGAACTTAAGCTGGATTTGTTTGAAAAGAAATGCAGCGTCGCTTTTGTTGTCATGCATCAATTCATATTGCCTCCCTTTTAGATAGCATACTATGTATATTAACATGTTTTAAGTATTATGTCAATAAAAAAACTCAACAACAGATCGGAAGAGCACACGTCTGAACTCC
>CALMUA010000100.1 GCA_937872775.1 uncultured Ruminococcus sp. | reverse complement strand
GAGTCGAGATAAAGACTATATCTGAGATTCTTGGACATGCAGATGTTAGCATAACATATAATATATATGTACATATAATACAGGAACAGAAAATGAGAGCTGTTAGTGTGATTGATACTGTGTAATAAAAAATGTGCTATAATAGCACATTTCGTATGAGAGATATATTAATCATTTTCATTGGTTGTTGCTTCAAGCTTATCACCCATATCAATTAAAATAAGCTTGTTAATATACGCATTAAGGCTTAATCCCTGACTTTTAGCGTAATTTGATATGACCTCTTTTTCCCCTTTTTTAAATGTGACGTTAACTCTGTCATATGCCTTTGCGTTATATTTGTTTTTTGAAGCTGTTGATGTTTTACCCATATGGACTTGCCTCCTATTTTTAAAGTTCTCTTAATTTTAACATTAATCGCTATACTTATGCAAGTATAAAGATGACTAAATTTTTAAAGAAAAATAGAGTAATTTTATCAATATCATTATCTTGACGTACTGGTGTAAGTATGGTGCAATATAGTTGTAGATAAAATTTATTTTGTTAAATATGGCATTGACGAACTGTAAAAAATACTGTAAAATAAAAATGTGCTATAATAGCACATTTTAATATGGGAGGGACATCTATGATAGACGAAAAAACGCTTAAAGGTCTTGAATATGACGAAGAATTTCAGATGTCAGAAGATGAGGTGGATTTTCGATTCAGAGAAGCAGTACGGATACAAAAAGAAATTGCAAGAATAAAAAAGGTACCTACATCTGAATATGATGATCAGAAAAAAATGCCATATTTACTTTACCCGGATGGACATAGGGAGTATTGATTGGAGCAGAGCGTGAAAATGGAAACGAGGCCTATGGTTTTTTTGTTTTTGCCGGACCTAACGGTTCAGGAAAAAGTGCGATTACGTCCATGATGATTCCTGTCGGTGAGCATATTAATGCAGGCAAAGGAAAGCGACCTTTTTAATAAAAAAATAAATATTCAAAAATAACAGAACGTTTTTACAGACGCTCTGTTATTTTTATATTAAAAAATATAAAAATAACCTATTGACATACTGATGTAAGTATGCTATAATATAATTGTGGATAAAAGAAATATTAACTTAATAGGAGGAATTACAATGAAAAAGATCAAAGTTTTAAAAGGATGGGGCATCTTTCAAAATAACAAAAAGGAGAAAGATGAGTACGGATTTGAATATACAGTCATTCATCCGAACAACATGGAATATGCATATATGTGTACTCCTGATGATACAGATATTGAATGTAATAGTCTTGAAGCAGCTGAAAGTTGGATAAAAAATTATTAAGAATGAAGGTGGATTTTAATGCAGAAAAAGATTTTTGAAGTAATATTGGAAACGGGTATGATGCATTTAAAGTATATGTACCTTGTAAAACAAAAAAAGAAGCCGAGCAATGGGTAATAGGTAATGGCGATGTTGTGAGGATTAAGGAATATAAATTAATGAATCCGATCAGTATGGATAAAATTATAGCTGCATTAAAAACATCTGCGTTTGAAGATATGGAAATAGATTTGATATCTAGGGCATTGAGAGATTGTGAGTTTATCGAATAATATTTATTTTTTTGAAAGAAAAAGCGTTACCGGTTTTTTAAATTGTGCTATTATAGCACAATTTAAAACAGCAAGGTTGACATGAGCTCAATAAAAGGATATAATATTTGTATTACGTAATACATTACACTGTATTACAATATGTAATACAAATTAAAGGAGTGAATTATAAATGGACAATCAAGAAATAAAAGTTCGTTCAATTAGGGCAGATGAATCAACATATGAGAAGTTTAAAGCATTGTCAGCTGAATTTGAAAACCAGGGCGACTGCCTTACACAATTGATAGTAGCGTATGAGATCAGCAAAGCTAAGCACATACTTGTTGATATGCAAACAGATATTGCAGATTATGAAAGTCATATCAGCAGTATACAGCAAGCATTTTTGCATGTTCTGGAATTAAATAATAATACAGAACAGCGTATCAGACAAGAATTTATAGATCGGCTTACGAGTAAAGATAAACTTATAGTAAGCTTACAAGAACGAGCAGAATGTGCCGAAAGATTGCTGGAACATACTAAGGTGGAATGTCAGGATAATGTTCAGAATGTTACAGAGGAACTGTCAGAACTTCAGATTGTACTTAGCGAAACGCAAAAATCATTGTCTGAAGAAAGAAAGACATGCGAACAAAATGAGAAGTCTTTATCAGATAAACAGACTATTATCGAAAATTTAATGCTTCGATTACCGGAACAGGATAAAATTAATAAACAGATCAATGATTTACAAAACAAGATTCAGGTAGAGGAAAATTCAAACATAATGAAGGACAAGAAAATAGATGAGCTGAAATCAGAAATAAGATCTAAGGGATTAGAGGTTAGCGAGTTAAAGCTTGAGATAAAAAATTTGAACGAAAGACAAGAATATCAAAAATCGTTGTCAGAGCAGCAACTGAAAATTGAAAAACAGCAACTAGAACTTCAAATAAAAAGTGAATATCAAGCTAAGATAGACAACTACAATGCCAAGATGGAAAAAATGCAGGATAGAATAGATTCTCTACAAGAAAAAATTGAGGATATTCAGAGCCAGAATAAAAAATGAATGTTGACTGACAACTGAAAATACTGTAAAATGATATTATAAAAAAATAGGAGGTAAATTTTGTGAAAAAATTTGATAGAGCACTGGAAATTGATGTGGTAAAAGAGTTAGCGAATGAAGTATGTGCAAATTATTTTAGATATTTAACAGAAAAAAATATTGATATAAAAGAAGAAAGTGATGACGAATTGGTTAAAACATATTGGGCAATGGTAAAAATCGAATATGATGATGTATATAAATGCAATGATGCTAGTGATTTTGAAAAAATGAAATGTCAGATAAAAAAAGCGAGGGAAGAGTTAGATGAAAGTAAACGATGATTTATCGTATGTTTCTGATGATCAATTTGAAATACAGTACCAAGGAATAAAAAATAAATTGATATTTAGCAAATCCACTGTAGAAAAACCGTTAGCAGTTGTTCTTGGAGGACAACCCGGAGCTGGCAAATCGAATATATATGATATTTATAAAGAACGTCTTGAAGGCGATATTGTTGAGCTAGATTGCGATGCTTTTCGTCAATATCATCCTAATTATGAAAAACTACATGAAATGTACGGCGATAATGATGGCGAGAAAACAAATCCATTTATTTTCAAAGTAGTGGATTGTCTTGTTGATGAACTAAGTGATCAGGGCTATAATATGATTATTGAGAGCTCATTAAAAAGTCCTCATACAGCACTTGAAAATGGTGAGAAGCTGCCCCAAAAGGGCTATAACGTTGAATTAGCAGTAATGGCAACCCCTAAGTCAAGATCATGGAGTGGTACATTGGAAAGATATAATGCAGTAAAAGCTGCCGGAGGACAACCAAGAGCAGTTCCCAAAGAATTTCATGACCTTGTTGTAGCAAATATAGCGAACAGTATCAGTGAAGTTTATAAATCCGGATTGATGTCTAATATTCTTATATATAACAGGAATAAAGAATGCCTGTATGATATGAGCAAAACTCCGAAGGTTAATCCAAGCAAATTGCTTGACAGTATAGTTAATAAAGAGCCTTGCATATTTAAAGAAATAAGCAAAGAAGAACTGGAAACGCATAAAAGTGAGTTATCAGGTCTGTGCCAGATAGGCTGCAAGAATGATGATATAGTGATAAAATTTAAAGAATCTGATAAAGAAAAAGTTGAAAATATCTTGAGTGATTGTCAGAAGTTGTCCAAAACAATGAAATAGTATTTATTTTTTTGAATGAAATAATAGTTCTCAGGCTTACTTGCACAAAAAAAATAACGTACTGTAAAGTACGCTATTGATAAGATATTGTGATATATGGTTCTGAATAAGATAATATCTTAAAAAATTAATTTATTTTTTGCCAAAATAACATATTTTTCACGTCAACCTATAAAATGATTGACTTAGTAAATAAAACATGTTATAATTAATACCAGTTAATAAAAAAAGAAAGCACCCACGAAATATATAACGTTTGGAAGACGTTATATATTTTATAATCAAAACAGATGAAAAGAGCATCTGAATGACTTAGTGAATGCTATACTTGTGATTACTATTGTATCACATCGAATAGATTTTGTCAAGTCCTCAGAATGTACATTTCATCTGAGGGCTTGATTTTTTGTTATATAAAGCAACTTGACAATTTAATACAACTCAAAATACGTTAAGCTTTGTTTAAGCCAAAGAAAATATACGCCATGACTACCTGAGAAAACTAAAAGTAAAGGTAAAAGCGACAAATATAATTTTCGAAATCAAAAGTAGCACATTGAAGGCGATGAGAACTAAAGTGATAATGATACTTCCGGTGACGGCTAACTCATAGAAATGAGTAGAGGCAACAAGCCTATGTGATTGACAGCTATCAATCAATTTTGAGTTAAAGTACAGGGGTGGTAAGAATCGAACTCACGTCAAAGGTTTTGGAGACCCCTATTCTACCATTGAACCACACCCCTAAATATCGAGTGTATAAAAGTCACAGTCAACGTTTATCATTATAGCATAGTAAATTTAAATTGTCAATTAGTTTTCAAAAAATATTTATATTTTTTGAAAAGAGGTTAATTGTCAAAGTGAATGCAAGTTGGGAAAATGTTCTTGATGCATTTACTTTAAAAAAATATAATTTTATTGAATTTGCTGTGTAAAAAGTATATAATAAATATGTAAAACAAGCATTATTTATCATATAAATTATATAGAATAGGGGTGAATGTTTTGAAAAAAGTCATAATTGCAGTTGGCTTAATTGCTGCATTAATTATTTGTATCACAATTCTGACAATCCGTAAAACAGACAGCAGTCATAAATCACCTAAGTCAATTGACAATCAAAATAGTATTACAATTACAGATACACATAAAGCTACAACCTCAACTACTGCTATATCAAAAAAATATTCTCAGACAAAAAGTCAGACTGTAGAATCTTATGATAAATCAGATTCATTGTCGCCGGAACCGCAGCCAGAACCGGTACCACCACAGCAACAGCCAGAACCACAACCAGAACCAGTACCACAACCACAACCAGTACCAGTACCTCCTTCAGACGTTCAGACGGAATTTCAGGCAGAGATATTAAGACTTGTTAATAATGAACGCAGGTCAGCAGGAGTACCGGAATTGACAGGAGATACTTTGCTTAATCAGGCAGCACAGATACGTGCATCAGAAACTGTAGACAACTTTTCTCATACAAGACCAAATGGACAATCATGCTTTTCTGTATTTGACGAACTTGGCATATCTGCAATGACAAAGGGTGAAAATATAGCTGCCGGTCAGTCAGCAGCAGCCGATGTTATGAATCAGTGGATGAACTCAGAGGGGCATAGAGCAAATATATTGAATCCTGGTTTTACATCACTTGGTGTGGGATTTGTTCAGACATCATCTGGATATAAATATTACTGGACGCAGGTGTTTGCCGGATAGTGTCGGTTCCCCTTAAAGCACGCAAATACTTTAAGGGGAACATTTTATCTGTTCAAAATATATTTTTGTGTGTATGGGCATATTTCTATGCATTTTCCGCATAATGTTATCTTTTCGTTTAACGTGGCAGCCGCAATTTCACGTGCTTTTTTACGGCATGCCATTGCATCAAAAAAGTTGTCCCTGTCTGTATCCGGATACCATAGATCTCCCGATATTGCATTGGCCGGACATGCATCATGACATTTCATACATCCGCCGCATAATGATTTTTCTGAAGGCTTGTCAACTCTGAGCGGTGCGTCAGTCAGTACAGATGTAAGCCTTATAGCTGTTCCGTATTGTGGTGTTACCAGAAGAGCACTTTTGCCTATCCATCCGAGACCGGAATGTATAGCTACTGTTTTATGAGGCATAACAGTTCTGAAAATACCGAATTCTTTTGTCTTATTTACAGTCTGAGCATATGCATGAAATCCCTTGTCACTGATATATGTACTGCACAGTTCTGCCAGATTGTCAAGGCAGTTATTCATATCATGATATGAATTGAAATAATCACGTGTAGGTCCTTCTGAAATCTGTGTGATTATTTGCGGAGGAACGGCAAGTGCTATAGATACGCCATATGGATATTCGGGAATGTGTATCATTTCTGTGACAGAGTCTTCACTGCGAGGTTCGTCAAGTAAACATTCTGCATATAAATTTCTGATATCTGCAAATCCTACCAGAGAAGCTCCAGCGTCAAAAAGTATTTTTTTTAATTCTTCTGATAAATCCATAACGTTATTTTCCTTTCATATTACCACAGTTATAATTCATATTTTTATAATTAACATGTTACCACTATTTGATTTTAAAATCAATAACAATAAATTAAATAGTATCTATTTCTGATAACAGGAGAAGGAGAAGCCTGCCTGCGGACCGCTTGATGCCATAGTCAGAAATTATATACGGTATTTTATAAATAAACAATAAATGAGTGGAAATGTTGAAAATAATGTGATATAATAAATTTGTGATAGGTTTAATTTTGCTGATTATCATCTTTTAACAAAGCTGATAAAATTCGTTATCCATCATAACAATGATAACGTATAGTGAAGAAGGAGCGAAAAATATGAAAAAGGTCAAACGTCTATTTGCAATCCTGATGGGATTGTCTATGGCTGCAGGCAGTGCAGTGCAGGGTACAAATATTAATATAAGTGCAGATGCCGGGGAAAAGCCGCCTGAAATATTCGAGGATGAGGTTGTATTCCCAGACCCTGATTCATTCAGTTATGATGATGTTGAGGTAAACTTTGCAAAAGCACTTCAGTATGTACTTTATTTTTATGATGCAAATAAGTGCGGACATGATACTGATCCGGAGACCGGTAAAAAGTTAAAACAACTTGAATGGCGTGGAGACTGTCATGTAGAGGATTATAATATTCCACTTAAACCTGTAGAAGAAGAGGGTGCTGATGCAAGATACGGAACTAATCTTTCTCAGGAGTTTATTGATAAGTATAAAGATATTCTTGATCCTGAGGGTGACGGATTTATTGACTGCGGCGGAGGTATGCATGATGCGGGCGACCATGTAAAGTTCGGACTCCCGGGATCATATGCAGCGTCAACATTGGGATGGGGTTATTATGAGTTCAGAGATGCATACAAGGATACGGGTACGCAGGAACATATGGAGGATATTCTTCATTGGTTCAACGATTTTTACATGAAGGGTACATATCTTGATGAAGACGGAAAAGTGATTGCATTCTGTTATCAGGTAGGAGAAGGAAATAATGACCATAACTTCTGGTGCCCTCCGGAACTTCAGGATACAGAAATGCTTCTTAACTTTGCAAGACCAGCATATTTTGCAACGGTTGATACTCCGGCCTCTGATATGTGTGCAGGAACAGCAGCATCACTTGCGATCAACTACCTTAATTTTAAGGATACAGAACCTGAATATGCAGAAGAAAGTCTGAAAAAGGCTATAGCGCTTTATGATTTTGCTGTAGAAACACATAAGGAAGCAGAAGACAGCAATACAGTCCTGAGTCTTGGATATGACGGCGGTTTCTATGACTCAAGCTATGATTATGATGAACTTTCATGGGCAGCTGTATGGCTCAACATATGTACAGGTGAACAGCATTATATTGATGATATTGTTTCCGTTGATACATCAGAGATGACTGAAACAGGCGGTTACAAGTATACAGGATATATCAAGAGAATAATGGAAACAACAGGAAGCACATGGCAGAATATCTGGGTGCACTGTTGGGATACAGTATGGGGAGGAGTTTTTGCAAAACTTGCACCTATTACTAATAATGAGCGTGACTGGTTTATTTTCAGATGGAATCTTGAATTCTGGTCAGGCAAACCACATCTTAAGACAGCAGGACTGGCAGATGAGATATGGAATATGGATTATCATCATATCCAGGAGATCAATGAAAATGATAAAACATATCTGGCAAAAACACCTGCAGGTTTCTCAATGCTTAATGAATACGGTTCATGCCGTTACAATACAGCAGCAGGTCTTTGTGCTGCAGTATACAGAAAAGAAACCGCAAAATTTGAAGGTGAAGAATACGCTGGTTTTACTGACTGGGCAGAAGGACAGATGGAATACATAATGGGTAAAAACCCTATGAACCGTCCTTATATCGTAGGGTATTCTGAAACTGCTGCTTCACATCCTCATCATCGTGCAGCACATGGTTCGTCAACATTCAGCATGGATGACCCTCTCACTCAGTCACATACACTGTGGGGAGCACTTGTAGGTGGCCCTGATGCAAAAGACTGGCACAGAGATATTACCAAGGACTTTGTATATAATGAAGTAGCAGTTGACTATAATGCCGGAATAGTAGGAGATCTTGCCGGATTGTATTATTACTACGGAACAGAAGATATGAAGCCTGAAGAAAACTTTCCACCTCCGGAAAAGGATGGAGACCGTTATTGGATCGAGGCACTTGTTAACCAGGAAAATATTGAAAGAACACAATATACAGTAAGAGTACATTATGAATCAAAACAACCACCTAAATATCTGACTGAAAGTCTTAAAGCACGTTATTATTTTGATATCAGTGAGCTTGTCAAAGCAGGTCAGAGTATTGATGATGTAAAGGTTGAAGTATACTATGATGCGGTTCAGTCAACGACAGATATGAAGCGTTCAGCCAAGGTATCACAGCCTATTCATTTTAAGGACAATATTTATTATGTTGAAATGGACTGGACAGGTACATTGTGGCGTGGTTCAAGAGAACTTCAGGTTGGTATTATTGTAGGACAGGATGCAAATTATGAAAGTAACTGGGACGCTACAAATGATTACAGCCGTAATAATCTAGCTCTTAGTGATGATTTCGGAGATACGGATAGAATTCCACTGTACTTTGAAGATGAGCTGGTATATGGTCATCCTCCTGTTGACGAAACCGGCAGTGAACCGACAGTCACTGAAGCTACAACTACCAGAACAACAACAAAAGCAACTTCAAAAGTTGACAATACGGACTATATTTACGGTGACGTTAATTTAAGTAAAATTGTCGATGTTACGGATCTTACTGTGTTGAGTTTGTATATGCTCGGTGATGCAAAGCTTGAAAGCAGGGCATTGGTTCAGGCAGATGTAAATGCGGACGGAAAAGTTGATATAGCAGATCTTGCAACATTAAAGCAGTATATAATGAAGGATCCGATTACACTTGGTCCTAAAAAAAATAAAAACTAATTCATTATAAGTGAAAAACGGGTTATCTCAGTGATTATGAGATAATCCGTTTTTATATGACATAAGATTTACTTAAAAATAAATAAACATTAAAGGTCTTGCTATCATAAGAGATAGCGGGACCTTTAATATTGATATATGTCTAAAAGCTTAAGTGTGATAAAGATTAGAGATCCCAGGAAATTTATTTAAGGATTATTTAATAATTTAACTGCTATAATCAGACTATAGAAAAAGAAAGGGGCAGAAAGCGATGTGTATAAATATATTAAAAAAGGATCTGAAGCGCAAAAAGACAATGAATATCATTTTATTGATATTCATAATCATTGCAACAATGTTTGTTTCAAGCAGTGTGAATAATATTATCAGTGTTTCATCTGCACTTGATAATTATTTTTCAAAAGCAGGTATGAGTGATTATTTTATTGTGACGAAAAAAGTAAATGGTAAGGATGGAGATGTAGGTGAAATCCTTGATAAGTCAGATTTTGTTGATAATTACAGGACGGAGAATGTTACATATGTAAATGCTGATCAGATAAAACCTGACAAAATGGCATCTACAAGCACAACCATACTGATGCCTGTTACAGAGTCAAAAATTAATTACTTTAATAAAGACAATGAAATTATAAGTAATGTAAACGACGGTGAGGTCTATATTTCACAGAAATCACTTGAAAAAAGCGGAGTCAGTACAGGTGATACAGTTGAAGTTACAATTGGTGATGAAGTTATTAAGGTGAAAATTGCAGGCGGTTTCAAGGATGCGTTTCTTGGAGCTGATATGATGGGAATTACACGTATGCTGCTGTCAGATAGTGACTATAACACACTTATATCAGACGATGAGGCAGATTTATTGGGCGGAAAAATATTTTACATAGATACAGATGATATAAAACAGCTTGAAGACGATATGAGTGATGTAAACGGCAGTATACTTTTTATGGGCGATAAAGACATGGTTTCTTTATCATATGTTATGGATATGGTGATTGCAGGATGCCTGCTCGTTGTCAGCGTATGTCTTATACTTATTGCCTTTGTTGTTCTGCGTTTTACTATTACGTTTACTCTTGATGAGGAATACAGGGAAATAGGTGTTATGAAGGCGATTGGCATAAGAAACGTAAAGATAAGAGGAATTTATCTTGTAAAATATCTTGTCCTTTCACTTGTGGGTGCAGTAATCGGGCTTTCAGGAGGAATACCATTTGGAAATATGCTGCTTAAAAGTGTATCAACAGCAATAGTTATGGAAAATAGCAGTGGATACATTATCAATTTAATGTGTGCATTGTTGGTAATAGCAGTTATAATGCTTTTCTGCTTTATGTGTACACGAAAGATAAAGAAATTTACACCTATTGATGCAATCAGAAATGGTTCAAATGGTGAAAGATATAAAAGGAAAAATATTGTTGCATTAAATAAAAGTAAAGCAAGACCATCATTGTTTATGGCTGTAAATGATATTCTGTGTAATGCAAAACGTTATGTTATTATGATGATAACATTTATAATAGGGTTTATTCTTATTGCAGTAATAATAAATACAATGAATACATTAAAAAGTGACAAACTTGTTACATGGTTCGCAATGACACCAAGTGATGTATATATGATAAAAGAATCTGAGGTAATGACATATTTTGCAGATGACGGACGTGAGAAGGAAGAGACCAGAATTTCTGAGATAGAAAAAGAACTTAAGGATAATAATATACCTGCGAAATGTTATATAGATAATATTATGAAGCTTACAATCAGAAATGGTGACGCAAAATGCAAATCAATTGTATTGCAGGGAACAGGTACGACTACCGATGAATATGCATATACGGAAGGAACACCGCCACAGAATGAGCATGAAGTTGCAATAACTAAACTAATAGCAGAAAAGATTGATGTTAAAATAGGTGATACAATTATAATGTCACATCTCAGCGGAGATAAGGAATACATAATAACAGCATTTTTTCAGACTATGAATAATATGGGTGAGGGCGTAAGAATTCACGAGAGTGCCAAAGCAGATTATGAACAATTAATGATGGCAATGGATTTTCAGATAAGATATACAGATAATCCGGATAAAGATCAAAAAGAAGAACGTTTTGAGAAGATAAAAGATATTTACAGTGATTATACGGTATCAGACGGCGGTGAATATGTTGATAAATTGATAGGCGGAATTTCAGGATCAATGAAGAATATAAGAACAATAGTTATTATTATTGTACTTGTAATCTGTTCGCTTGTTGCAATACTCATGGAGCGTTCATTTATTGCAAGAGAAACAGGAGAAATAGCTACAATGAAGGCTATCGGATTCAGAGATGTTGTAATTGTGTGGATACATACATTAAGGCTTGGAATTGTTATGGTGATTTCAACGGTGATAGCAGTCCTGCTCTCAACGCCTGTATCTGAAATTACGGCAGGTCAGGTATTTAAAATGATGGGTGCAGAATATATAGATTTTGATGTAAATCCGCTTGAGATTTTTGTTGAATACCCGCTTATTATGCTTGCAGTTGCACTTATTGCTGTATTCTTTACAGCTCAGTATACAAGAAAAATACTGGCAAGCCAGACGGCTAATGTGGAGTAAGAGAGTTTCGGCTCTGCGGAGCCGAG
>CALMUA010000099.1 GCA_937872775.1 uncultured Ruminococcus sp. | reverse complement strand
CGACGCTCTTCCGATCTCCGGTTTTTATTCTTAAAAATATATAATATTAAAATAAGCAAATGACCGAATTTAATTTTTGCAGTCATTTGCTTATTTTTTATAGATCGTATGAATTTTAATATCCGTAAATACGGACATAGTCACATTCAAAAGTAGTATTCTCGCCTGTAGAATCCTTTGGCTCTTCAGCCCATCCTCCTACTCCCAGATTAATAATAAGATACATATTTTTCTGATTATTTATATACGCTTTATCTTCAATTGATTTTACAAGAACGTCATCGATATAATAATTTATGTATGTGTCACTCCAGTCAAGTGCATATGTATGAAATTCTTTCTGAAAGAATGAAGTTGTTCTAGTTATCCACCAACCTGCACCGCCATCACCATTTGACTTGCTTGAATCCTGACGGTGAATTCCTACATATATTTTTTCAGGAGTATTGCTTAGATATTCAAAAATGTCTATTTCAGGAGGCCAGCTGTTATTTCCGTTAAGCCAGAATGCCGGCCAGAAACCGCTTTTATCAGGCATTCTGAATCTACCCTCCATATACAGATTTCCGTTTAGAGGATAACGACTGAAAGGAAGATGAACAACTCCGGTAATATGACTGTACTTTCTCCATTTTTTCTCGCCGATATTATCGGTATACCCTGTTTCTCCTGCCTTATCCTTAATCCAGTTGTCATCAGCAACACGTGTAGCAGTAAGAACAAGTTTTCCATCACGGACAGCTACCTGTGATTGCCTTACAACTGCAGAATAATTATGATGATCACTCCACGGATAACTGTATGCCCATACATCAGTATTAAGATCATTCCCATCAAATTCATCATCAAGTATAACATTTGACTGACTTCTTATCAGGAATGAAGCTGATTGCTTTTTAACATCCGTTTGTGCTGAAGAAATAAAAAACGATGAGCCGTAATATATTAAATATCTTTCAGAATCATTATACATTCGATAACTTGTTCCGGTTTTAAGCCCTTTTGTCTTTATAAAGGTTGCATTTTTACGGAATTTCTCAGAACCGTCATCCTGTGCAAGAATAACCTCACTGCTTCCGGTTTTACGGCATATGTACCATCCTGGTTTTGAAATTGATTCAAGACATACTGTTGAATTTCCGCAAAATCCGGTCTTTTCGTTGAATTTTGCATCTGACAGTGGAGAAATATTACGTCCTGATGCAAGTGAACCCTTGGATACATAAACAAAACTTCCAGCATTTGGTGATGATTCAAGACGTACAATATTATTGTCTGCACTGATTGAGTCTGAAACTGACGGATTATAACCTTTTGTAATTACCAATTCAGGAGCCATTGTTTCAGCATCAGTTGAATCCTTTGAGTAAAAAAGAGCGAGATTACTTAATGCATCTGAATCGTTCTCGTGATCACACAGCATGGCAAAATTAAACTCTGATGCACCGGGGTTATCTCTTACAATGTCAGTCACATCAAACTTTATTATCTTACCTGCATCTGAGGGGTGATGTGTAACAACAATATCACATAATTCGTACAATGCAGGTGTACTGTCATACGCAGGCGGTGAACTTTCAGACCACTGACTTGCACATGAATACATCTTTATTTCGCAATTACCATTTGCATTTTTGACAAGTTTAAGTTCTACCTCAGCTTTATTTACATCTGAAAGGTCAAGATCCTTTGCAGAAAATTTCAGAAAGACCTTTCTCGGAGTTGCTGCATTATAACCTGCAACATTGAGAATATTCACGTCATCGGGTTTTCCGTCAGCTCTTATACACATATCATCACTCACTGTAGCTGTTAATACTTTATTTTCAACAGGAGCAACTTTTTTTTCAGGTAAAGACTTACGGATTCCAAGCATATATTCCTGCATAATGATGATATCATTTATGTTTACCGTACCATCATTATCTATATCTGCCTGTAAAGGAAACTGTGATATTTTGCTGCATACAATATCTTTTAAACTGATAAAATCAATAATATTAACCTGACCGTCTGAGTCGATATCGCCTGAAATGATCTCTGATTGAGCAGATATATCTGAGGATAAACAGCCTGAAACCATTGCACCTGAAATTAAAACACTTAAAAAGTATTTTTTGTGTTTTTTAAATATTTTCATGTCATTCCTCCAATTGAATATTCAATGGCAAATTATTTTATGTTTTAATTAAATTATACAAAAACATATTTGCATTGTCAATAAAAATATTTATTATGTTCAGGTGTTTTAATAAAAAGATTAAATGTTTTTATTAATTATTCACCATGTCTGAATGATAATAAGTATTTAATAACTCATATATTTTGGTGAATTTAATTAAATTAAATCCCTTAAATTTTTAATTATTTTTAAATGTGGATACTTTGAGAAATCATCTTCGGTACTTGTTCCTGTGAGTACAGCTATAAATTCAACACCTGCATTCATAGCTGCCTGTGCATCAATCACATTGTCACCGACATACACACAACATCTTTTCTCACATCCAAGTCTGCCAATTGCACACAATATACCTTCTCCGTCAGGCTTTGGTCTTGATATATCTTCACCACCGATAACAATATCAAATAATTCAGATATCTGATGTTTAGTCAGAAAATCCATTATTCTGTATCGGTATTTTGTTGACACAATTGCCGTGGAACAGTCAGCTGAACGTAGTCTGTTGACCGTTGAAACCGTATCAGGATACAGTTTTGTATCCTGATTCATTATCTGATCTGCTTTTTTTACATATTCGTTTATGTAACTGCCGATAATTATTTCGTCATCAATGCCGGTCATAACTTTAAATGCATTTTTCAGAGTCATTCCGATTGTATTTTTTATCATATTATCAGAAATGTTTGTATAGTCATGATTTTCCAGCACATGCTTGAAACATCCTACAATTCCATCTTCAGAGTTAACCAGTGTGTAATCAAAATCAAATAAATATGTTTTATATATCATTACATAATTTCCAACCTTTATTTTTTATGCTTAAATTCATATTGAATTTTGGTTATTTAATATATACTTTGCAAAAATTAAAAGAAAAAAGTAATTTTTTTTCTAAAAACGTTGACAAGCCAATACAATTACTGTATAATATACTCATGGTAAAAATTTTTTTGCCGTATAATCTTTTTTAATTTTTTTTAGGAGGAATTACTATGAAATCTACCGGTATTGTAAGAAAAATTGATGAATTAGGAAGAATTGTACTTCCAATCGAACTAAGAAGAACTCTTAATATCAGCGAAAAGGACAGCCTTGAAATTTACGTTGATCAGGATGCAGTTATTCTTAAGAAATACAAGTCATCTTGCATATTCTGCTCAAGCAACGAAAACCTTGTTGACTACAAGGGCAAGAGCGTATGCCAGGAATGTATGAACGAACTTAAGAAGTAATTTTAGTATTTCCGAGTATTTTTATCCTCGAAATCAATTACATACTTTTTTAACTGTAAGTAATAGGATGACAATATCAAAACATTTTTTTATTTTTAATACTTATTTAAGCTGCTTTTAATAAGCAGCTTATTTTTTGAGGTGAATTTTTATGAACAAGAAAATTACTATTCCCGGATTTACGTATTTCTCAGAAAAAAATATTTATTCAGGCAGTATAAATCAGGTATTTAATTTTAAAATATATCCTGGAGAAAAATTTAATGTTGTTCTCTGGTCAGGATGGAAATGCCTTGATAAAACACCTGAAGAAAATATAATCGACAAAAAAGATTTCGAATTCAACAGTGACGGATTAGAGGAACTGACAGCATGGATTTATGATAAATATACCGAAACACAAAAATAAGCTTTTTAATTGGAATTTATATTGTGTCCGAATTTTCTCGGCATAATAAATTCTGCAAAGTGTTCATTAAAGAAGGTATCTGTCATTCCGGAAATATAATCAATAATCATCCTTCCTTTATTGGTGTTTTTCTCCAGATACTCTTTATCAAATCCGCTTATATAATCCTTGTATATTTCTGATGAAGTATTATTGCTCATAAGCTGTTCACTGTATTTTTCATATAAAGTCAAAAACATATTTCTTATTTTAAAATCCTCATCTTTAATGGCGGGGTTTTTATATATATTTTTATAGTTAAAATCCATAAGTTTTTTTAATGCACAATAAATAGTACCTGACAGAGATAAATATGGTTTATCAAAACTATTGACAACTATATCTGTAATAAGAGTATTAATTATTGTACTGTTTGTATTGCCAAGTATTTTGGATATCTCATCAGGAAGATCACTTCTGTTAATAAGCTTGAGCATTATTGCATCTTCAAAATCACGTCCTATATATGCAATAACATCACTTATTCTTACTACGCATCCTTCGAGTGTCATAGGAATAAGTCCGGAACTGTAATTTTTGATTTTAAAACAATTCTGATATTCTTCAAGGAATCGTTTGAAATCTTTTGTTTTGTCAGGCTCATATCTTTCCTGAATTATTTCTCCGTTGTGGGACAACACTCCGTCCAATACCTGAAGGCTCAGGTTGAGTCCCTTTCCACTGTGCTCAAGTTCCATAAGAAATTTAACACTCTGAGCATTGTGGCAGAAAAACCCAAGTCCGTTTTTCTGACATATTTCATCAATATATCGTTCTCCTTCATGTCCGTAAGGCACATGTCCCAGGTCATGTCCTAGCGAAATTGCTTCAATCAGATCTTCATTGAGACGTAGGCATCTACCTATCATACGTGCTATTTTTGATACAAGCTGAACATGCAGCACGCGATGTGTAATATGATCATTATCAAACAGTGAAAATACCTGAGTTTTATCAATATATCTCGTATATGCCTTTGAATGTATTATTCTGTCTGCATCATGAAAAAATGCCGGACGTATATTTGTTCTGTCTGGAATATTTTCTTGTTTTAATCTCATACTTTCAGAACTTTTACATGCGTATATGTTTAATGTCCTTGCTTCCCTTTTACATTCATTTTTTATTATCTCACTGAATATTTTTATATGTTCATCAGAGTGCTGCAATTATTATCACCATCATTTCTGTATTATTTTAATGAAGCCGGCAATCCGTTTACTACAATATTAGGATCATCCAAATCAATGATAAGACACTTTCTTCCTTCTATCATACTGGTTTTCAGTCGGTTTGAGGCATCCCTTTTAATATTTATCGTAACATCCGGAGTAACAACAACTGTTTTGTTTTCAGTCAGATTTGAAGCTGTAAGTCCTACATCACCGACAAGTGTTTTATATGTAGGTTCCAGTGCCTCAAGTTTATCACTGCTTACTCCTGCTTCAGACAAAATATGCTTGAGCTGCTTTTCATTTATTTTAGCAGGTTCTGTTTCATTTTTACTAAGATCAACTACTTCACGTATTTTATCATTTACCTGAGTAATTATGTTATAGTCAAGTTCATCAGAAACAACAGCATTAATTACCTGCTGAAAACGTGCTTTCTGCTTTTGCGCTGACATTACAAACTCACAGTCAAGAACATCTTCTACAATTGAAATGTTAGGCTTATCAGACTTTTTAGTAAAATACATTACATGGTTGACATCAGGGCTTCTGTCACTGAAAACAGGATATATAAATCCGTCAGTAGGTATACGGCTTATTATCATTTCAGTATTTGATTTTTTTGCAATTGTCTTGCTTTCTTCATCAAAATACAGCCCGACATCACTTGTATTTACAGGACAAATGCCTGTAATAATAAAATTATACTCTTCTGAAATATTATCTGTATCTTCGGCATTTCTATTCTTACGTTTAATGTTATATGTACAGCATGCAGTCAGAATTGTAAATGATGCTGCATAATCAATATTTTTTGTTATTTTCTCAAGATATTTCTGAAGGGTATCATTATCTTTCATTTTAGATGAAACTGCTTCATACAGAACTTTCTGAGCTCCGCCATCCTCATATGCTTCTTTTGGAAATTCATATTCCAGGAGACCTTTTCCTACAATTCCGGTAAGAACTCTTCTTAATGTGTCTGTAATAACTTCCCTTTCGTCATCCGGAATTATGCTGTGTGGTTTGTTCTCATGATATTTTATATTTTTTTCGGGATCCACATAAGCTGAAAGTACTGAATTTATAGTGAAATAACCACTATTGTCAGTAAAATTTTTTTTAATCTCATTAAGTTCTTTTTTATTCATTGACTTTTCCTCATCTGTTTTAATTGTTTTTTTTATTATACACTACAATTTTTTTTATGTCAATTAATTCTTAATCAGATTTTTCATTTACAAGTACCGTTAATTCTGTTATAATTATAGACGTTATCGTTAAAAATACTGTTTTAATATTTTACATATTATTTATAAACAATCCAGATTAAATATCAAAATAATACAGAAAGGAATTTAAAATGGATATAACATGCATATCAACACACAAAGGATTTATGAAAAATTATGTTTATCTGTGTGTTAATCAGGAACTTCATGAATCATTTATTATTGATCCCTCATGGGAAATCAATAAAATTTATCAGGCTCTTAATGACACATCTTCTGATCTCAAAGCTATAATACTCACTCACTCTCACTTTGATCATGTCAGCCTCGTAGACGATCTTACCGATAAATTCAATATACCTGTTTACATAAACCAGACAGAAGCTGAATATTACAAATACAAATGCAAAAATATGATCACGATTAAAAAAAATTCATCGATATATATATGCGGTACTACTATCCATACAATAACGACGCCAGGTCATACAAAGGGATCAATGTGCATGCATTTTGACAGTAATTTTTTTACTGGAGATACACTGCTTATCGAAGGATGTACAATATTTGACGAAGACGGAGGAAACACCACTGAATTGTATAATAGTCTTAAATATTTATTCTCATTTATAAAAGATGAATGGCTTATATATCCCGGACATGCAAATAAAAATAAACCCGGATTGCCTATGAGTGAACTCAGAAAGATCAATAAATGCTCTGACCTGAAATCTCAAAATGAACTTGACGACCTTCTTGAATGGAAAAATGCTTTGGGCAATATAAGATAGAAAATTTTAAAAAATATATGTGTTCATATTTTTGAGACAACGGATTTTATATGGGTACAGTCTTCCTGTTTACACAAGTATACGGACCAGCAGTACATTGATAAATTAAAAAGGCTTCAGACTTAATTTTAATATAAAATAGTCTGCGGCCTTTTTATTAAAAAACTTATTATTTATTATACTTTGGATCTAGTACATAACCTGCACTCTCAAGTGTTGCCCTCGAAGCTTTGTTTGAAATAACACATTCTGCTATAGGAATATAATTTTTGCTAAGACACAACTGAGTCATGTTGTATACCATACTTTTACCGAATCCTTTTTTTCGGTATTTTGGAGCAACATACATTCCTACTTCACGTATTCTGTCATCATTAAGATCATCACGCCAGTATGCAGGTAATAGGCTGCCTATTGAAGCTATTGAGCCATTTATTCTGTATAGATATATTGACGGATCATTAATGAATCTGTCAACCTCATATTCATCATCGAAAAAATCAGCTTCAAGTATTTCATTTTTGTCATCCTGTACTGCCAGTTCAAGTTCACTAATTGAAAAAACAGGTTTATAATCTGTTATTCCGGAAAATTTAAATTTATATGTTTCCTCCAAATCTGTACTTTCCTTTCAATTACATAAATTTACCACCAATAAGGCGCCATGTATAATTAATATCAACACTGTGTTATTTAAATATGTTGTTTAATTATTTTATCATTTCTGAAATAAATGTCAGAATCTGATCTGCTGCTTCGTCCTTACTCAGCAAAGGCAACTGCTTTTGTGTATCCTGTGTTATCATTGTAATTATATTGGTATCACCGGCAAAACCCGCACCATCCTGCTTAAGATTATTAGCTACAATCATATCTAAATTCTTTTTAATAAGCTTTGAACGCGAATTTTCGATCATATTTTCAGTTTCCATAGAAAATCCGCATATATACTGACCTTCAGAACGGTTTTTCCCAAGATACTCGAGAATATCATCAGTACGTGTAAGAGCTATACTCATATCATCAGATTTCTTTTTTATTTTTTCATCACTTATATGTGACGGACGGTAATCAGCAACAGCAGCTGATTTTATAATAATATTACACTCTTTATAATATTTTTTTACAGCCAAAAACATATCTGCAGCGCTTACTACGTCTATTACCTGTACAAACGGAGGCGGAGAGAACGATGTATTTCCTTTTATCAATATTACATCTGCACCTCTGAGCATTGCCTGTCTTGCAATTGAAAACCCCATCTTACCGGTAGAGTGATTTGAAATAAACCTTACAGGATCTATAGATTCCTGTGTAGGTCCTGCAGTCACAAGAATTTTCTTGCCTTTAAGATCCTTCGGATAAGCTATTTCTTTTAGTATATAATCAAGTAGTGTGGATTCAGGAGGAAGCTTTCCTTTCCCGATATCCCTGCATGCAAGGAATCCGCAGTCAGGTTCTATAATGTGATATCCGAATTGTTTAAGCTTATTTATATTTGACTGTACAATAGGATTATCGTACATATTTGTATTCATTGCCGGGGCAATAAAACAAGGTGCTTTTGTGGCCATAACAGTAGTTGACAGCATATCATCTGCTATTCCGTTTGCTATCTTTCCGACAATATTTGCAGATGCAGGTGCGATCATAAATAAATCTGCCTTTTGTGCCAATGAAACATGAGCAACATGAAACTGAAAATTTCTGTCAAATGTATCAATCAGACATTTATTTCTGGTTATAGTTTCAAAAGTAACAGGTGTTATAAAATTTGCTGCATTCTGAGTCATGATTACATGTACATCGCAATTAAGTTTTACAAGCATACTTGCAAGATTAGCTGTCTTATATGCTGCAATACTGCCTGTTACTCCAAGGACAACACATTTTCCATTCAGCAAAACTGTACTGCCTCCTTATTCATTTTCAGCAAGCATCTGTTCAGTAATGAGTCCATGCTTTTCATACTGAAATACCTTACTTATTTTATTGTTTTCATCTACAAAAACTACTGACGGACGATGACTTTTTGCTTCATCTGCGCTCATCTGTGCATAAACCATTATTATTATCAGATCGCCAGCCTGAGCACATCTTGCAGCAGCACCGTTAAGGCATATGAGGCCTGAACCCGGTTCGCCGGTTATTACATAAGTTTCAAATCTGTGTCCGTTATTAATATCAACAATATGAACCTTTTCATATTCCAATATTCCCGCAGCTTCCATTAAATCTGAATCAACTGTTATACTTCCTACATAATTGAGATCTGCCTGTGTAACTGTTGCTCTGTGTATTTTGCTTTTTAGCATTGTTAATTCCATATAAAGCTTTGCCTTTCGTTATTTGGATTCATAAAAAAGGTTGTCTATCAGTCTTGTTTTTCCGATATATACAGCTATTGCAACAAGTGACGGAACATTCAGAAATTTAATCTGCTGCATTGTGTCAAGTGCTACAGCCTTAATATAGTCTATTTTTGCAAGTGGTTCTTTGTTTATTATTTCTGTCATTGAAGAAATTACTACAGATGCATCTCTTTGACCGTTATCTATCAGCTCTTTTGCCTTGTTTATTGATCTGCTCAGAACAAGAGCTGCTTTTCTCTCGTCATCATTAAGATATGTGTTTCTTGAGCTTTTTGCAAGACCATCGTTTTCACGAATAATAGGACATCCTACTATTTCTATATCCATATTAAGATCAGCAACCATTCTTTTTATTACAGCAAGCTGCTGAGCATCTTTTTGTCCGAAATAGGCTTTATCCGGAGTAACAATATTAAAAAGCTTTGTAACTACAGTACATACACCTCTGAAATGACAAGGTCTTGTAAGACCACATAGTTCCTCAGTAAGCAAGTGCATATCCACAAATGTCTGGAAATTATTTTCGTAAATTTCTGAAGCATCAGGTGCAAAAATAAGATCTGCTCCCGCTTCACTACATTTTAATTTATCACGTTCTAAATCTCTTGGATATGATGCCAGATCTTCACTTGGACCGAACTGCATAGGATTAAGAAAGATGCTGACAACAACCTTGTCATTTTCACGAGCCTTTTTAATAAGGCTCTGATGTCCTTCATGGAGATATCCCATAGTAGGAACAAATCCAATCGTCTTACCCTCTTTTCTCCATTGCTTTACTATTTGTTTTACTTCATTAATCGTTTTAACAACAATCACGACAATAGACCTCTTTCCAATGAATAATTATTTTAATTTATCAACCAGTTCTTCAAAATTTATTTCTGTTTTCATTTTGAACGTATGTTCAGAAGCCGGGAATGAACCATCCTGGGTTTCCTTTATATATGAGGCAAACGCTTCTTTCATCATATTACCTATATCACTAAATTTCTTAACAAACTTAGGTGTAAAATCGCTGTACATTCCAAGCATGTCCTGATAAACAAGGACCTGTCCGTCACATCCTGCACCTGCACCTATTCCTATTGTCGGAATGTCAAGAATTGATGTAATATAAGACGCCAGCTTTTCAGGAACACATTCAAGAACGACAGCACATGCACCTGCTTTTTCTATTGCCTTTGCTTCATTTATAAGCTTGATAGCTGCAGCTTCATCTTTTCCCTGAACTTTAAATCCTCCGAATGCATTAACTGACTGAGGTGTAAGTCCCAGATGAGAAACAACCGGTATAGAAGAATCAACGATTGCTTTTATCTGAGGGCATACTTCTACTCCGCCTTCGAGCTTTACAGCATTTGCTCTTCCTTCCTTCATCAGCCTTCCAGCATTTACAACTGCATCATAAACTGAAGTCTGATATGACATAAACGGCATGTCTGCAACAACAAAAGCATTTTTTGCACCGCGTGCAACAGCAGCAGTATGGTGTATCATATCTTCCATTGTTACTGAAATAGTATCTTCATAGCCAAGCATGACCATGCCGAGAGAATCACCAACAAGAATAGTATTTATTCCTGCTTCGTCCATAAGTTTTGCAGTAGAATAATCATACGCTGTAAGCATAGTGATTTTTTCACCGTTTTTCTTCTGTTCTTTGATTGTAGCTATTGTATTTTTCAATTTTTAGCTTCCCCTTTCAAACTATTTTCCAGTAACATCTGCATATCAATATAATTTCTTTCCGGATGCTTTACTGATGAAATTTCAATAAGCTTTAATGCTGCTGACAAATATAATCTTTTATTGCTGCCGTTAAGACAGCTTATATGCTTAGCAACTGTCTGAATATCATTTCTTTCTACAGGACCTGTAAGCGCATCTACTGTACCATAATTAAAAATATTGTCAATATTGTTACGTACAAGAGGTTCAATAAGAATTTTTGAATCTTCGTATGAAAATCCACATTCAGACAGAAGATCATAGCCTTCATGAATAAGCGCATCTACCAAATTGCTTGTAACTGATGCCGCTGTATGATATTTTATTTTCTGTTGTGTTTCAAGTTTTATTATCTTATTGCCACAGCCTGAAATCATATTCAAAATAATATATGATGCATCGTCATTGCTTTCAAAAGTGAAAACTGCTGATTTCATATCTTTATATGATTCATATTTACTGCTGACTGCCTGAAGCATGTGAAGTGAACATGTATGGACATTTAGCAAATCTGCACCTTCGAATAGTTCAGATGTTAATATACCGCTGCAGTGACAGAAAATCATTCCTGATATCTGATAATTTTTTATCTGATTCCATACATCAGATATAGCTGAATCATTGACTGTAATAAAAATAACATCTGATGCATTTAAAAGCTCATCAATGCTGTCATATGCCTGACTATCTGTAAAATCAGCTGCCTGCTCGGTATTTTTATATGTTCTGCTATAATATCCGCTTATAATAATATTATTTTGTAATAAATATTTTCCAAGTGAAAAGCCCACTTTACCAGCTCCGACAAGATCGGAAGAGCACACGTCTGAACTC
>CALMUA010000098.1 GCA_937872775.1 uncultured Ruminococcus sp. | reverse complement strand
ACAAAGTAAATTTAATGAGATAAAATTATTATTAAAAGTAAAAAAAATAAGGAGAGATAAGGTTTGAAAAAAGTACATAAAATATTAGCTGTAGTATTATCACTTAGCATGGTGTGCCCTGCAGTAATATTTACCGGTTGCAAAAATAAGAGTTCTTCTGACAGCAGTACAGCAGAATCACAACCAGATGAGACAGATGAAACAAGTGACACAGAAACCACAAATACACAGACAGAAAAAAAAACAACTGAAAAATCAGATAAAGGTAACAGCAAGGATATTGATTTCAGTCTTAAAAACAGTAACAACTGGACAGACGGAAACGAGACGATATACCAGCTTGATGGTGTTATAACAAACAAGCAGCAGAATGAAGTTTCTGACTGGAAAGTAGTACTGACCGTAAATGAAAATGTTAAACTAAAAAATTCATGGGGAATGTCATATGATCTGAACGGAACAACTATGACAATAACACCTGATCAGAACACAGGTAAAATTCCTTCAAACGGATCGGTGAATTTCGGATTGCAGATTGCTTCTCCTGAATCTGTTGATGCAAACTCAGCCGTATTTACATCTTCATTATCACAATCATCTGTTTCAAACAATCAGAATTCAAACAAAAATTCTGATAAAAAAACTAACTCAAAAAACAATTCCGCTGCCCCAACACCTTCAGGTGCCAAAGATGTTCCTTCTTCTACTACTGATGACTGGCTTTCAGTAAAGAAAAATAAAATAGTTGACTCTGACGGAACAGAGGTATGGATCACAGGCTGCAACTGGTTTGGCTACAATACCGGAACAAACATATTTGACGGTCTCTGGTCAGCTGATCTCAACACGTCTCTGGCCTCTATTGCAGATCATGGTTTCAACCTTATAAGGATACCTATCTCAACAGAACTTGTAAATCAGTGGGAGGATGGCAATATACCTGATGCAAACTTCAATCAGGCAACAAACTCATATCTTACAGGAATGAACAGTCTGGAGATATTTGATTATGTAATAGGTCAGTGCCGTGCAAACGGAATAAAAATAATGATTGATTTTCACTGTGCATCAACAGACGCTTCAGGACATATTAAGCCAATGTGGTACGATGATAAAATATCTGAAAAAGACTATATAAGAGGACTTGAATGGATAGCAGAAAGATATAAAAATGATGATACTATTATTGCACTGGACCTTGAAAATGAACCCCATGGTAAACAGAATGAATCACCACGTGCGAAATGGGATGATTCAAAGGATTCAGACAACTGGAAGTATATTGCTGAAAAAGCCGGCCTTGCAGTAATGAGCAAAAATCCAAATCTTCTTATTATGGTAGAAGGAATAGAGATATATCCAAAGGATATAAAGAAAAACGGAGGATTTACATCAACAAATGAAGATGATTATTTCTTTAACTGGTGGGGCGGTAATCTCAGAGGAGTTGCTGATAATCCTGTAGATCTCGGTAAATACAATAATAAACTTGTATATTCTCCTCACGATTACGGTCCTACAGTTTACGAGCAGCCATGGTTCAGGGGAACATATAACTTTGATTCACTTATGAAAGACTGCTGGTATGACAACTGGTTCTATATATACGATAAAAAAACTGCACCATTGCTTATTGGTGAATGGGGCGGATATATGACAGAACCGAATATAACATGGATGACATACTGCAGGGAACTTATTAAAAAAAATAAGCTTCATCATACGTTCTGGTGCTTTAATGCAAATTCAGGGGATACAGGCGGACTTGTTCTTGACGACTTTACAACATGGGATGAAGAAAAATACAGCTTTGTCAAGGAAGTATTATGGCAGAATGATAGTGGCAGCTTTATAGGTCTTGATCATGAAATAGCACTTGGTAAAAACGGTATAACTCTCTCCGAATACGAAAAATGATAAAAAATATATGCATGGCTTATCCGATAACCCGGAATCAATCGGAAAGCCCTGCATATTTTTTTATAAAAACAAATTGAGAATAATTGTAATTAACTGATGTTATTTACACATGATTAAAAGCAGCTGTTCATTCTTTATAAATTTTACCGTTCTCCAGATTATTAAGAACACCTGATGCAATATTTTTCCATTGTTCAATTTCTTCATGGTTATATGTAATAGCCTTACCAGCCCATAAGCCGCAGTAATTACACGAGATCGGAGACTTTTCACCCTCAGGTAAAATATTATCAGCACAAAGTGAATCTGCACAATTATTGCACTTAATAAAATGATCAATAAATCCATTAAGTTTATTATTATCAATGTAAATATGCGGCAAATGCATTGCTCTTCCGTATGTTACCATACATTCTGGCTTAAGTCTGTCCATGTATCTCATAGTTGAATGATTGCTATCCGCATTTGGTCGTGGAATGTTTACAATGTTTCCTGAATCCGGCCAGTTCAGAATATCAAGCAAATTTCCATCATAACTTTCAGACATATATGCTTTTATTACCCTTTCAATAAATGAAGTAGGTCTTGTCCTGTCAACAAGTTTTACCGAAAATCCGGTATAGCCTGTCTCACTTGCGAGTTCCTCATAAAGATGAATATCCTCAGGACGTATCCATTCTGATGTCAGAATAGATTTTGGTGTGGTGATCTTTCTGTACAGGCAATTTATAAGCATATAATCCATTGAAATACCTTCAGTAACAGAATGAGAAGCAAAACAGCCATGGGCAAGTCTGAACGGACAATCCTTAATACAGAGATTATTTGCTATTACTCTTAAACGAAGATCACTGTCCTTATACAATGTCATAACTTTCTTCAGAAGCTCAAAATTTCTGTTAAATGTATGATCAAGGGTTATCTCGTCAACACCCCATGATCTCCAGTATTCAATATGCTGAATATTTACAGGATATGCATAAAGACCAAGTGTTATAAAAACATCGCTGAATTGTTTCTTTATATATTTTATCAGAGAAGGGGAATTTACAGTAAATGCACGTATTCCTATATCATATGCATCATGTATAAACGAACGGATTTTCGTTCCTTCATCAGGGTCAAGCTCTTTCTGACCAAGACAAAGCGGGTTTATAAGATAATTAAAGGTTAATTTATTTTTTTTGCACTCCTTTACGTAATCACAAAGCTGGTTCATAGAAAAATCCGGAATTATTGAAGTAGCTCTGCCTCCAGGCAGCCCGTCACTTTTTATTTTTCCGTATAGATTATGAATAAGGTGTTCCTTATCATTTTCCCGTATAATATCAAACAATTCATAATCAAAATTAGTACCAACGTCAAAAGAAATATGTCTGCTTTTCATATACGTCCTCCATTTTTTTGTTTTTTAACCATATAACAAATCAGCACGCTATTATTCTAAATAACGTGCCGGTTTGTCAAATACCAAACTGAGTTCTATATCATATGTTTTAACTTATCTTTATTCTGTCTGGCCTGATAAAGCAACAATTACATCTGAAATAAGATTTGGCGGTAATTGTTCATATCTTACAAAGTCATATATAAAGCTTCCCATTCCTCTTGTAGTCTGTCTTAGATATGTTGTAAAATCATGCATTTCTCTCATAGGAACATCTGCAAGTATCTCAGTCATTCCTCCTCCAAGAGGATTCATGCCAAGCATTCTTCCCCTGCGCTTATTCAATTCACCCATAACATCACCTGTCTTATCATCAGTTACCTTTACCATCAGGTTTCCTATAGGCTCAAGCAATACAGGATCTGCCTGTTTAAGACCTTCTTTATAAGCTATGGATGCAGCTGTTTTAAATGCCATTTCTGACGAATCTACCGGATGATATGAACCATCAACAAGAATTGCCTTAAGTCCGACTACAGGGCATCCTGCAAGTACTCCTTTTTTCATACTCTCCTGTATTCCCTTTTCAACTGCCGGGAAGTAATTCTTTGGTACAGCACCGCCGAATACTTTTTCTTCAAATACAAGTTCGTCTCCGACTGTAGGCTCAAATTCCATCCATACATGACCGTACTGACCATGACCGCCGCTCTGTTTCTTGTGCTTACCTTCTACTTTTACCTTTTTACGTATTGTTTCCTTATATGCAATTTTAGGAACAGTAAGCAGAACATCCACTCCGAATTTTCCTTTAAGTTTTGCTGCTGCTATTTCAAGATGAGGTTCTCCAAGTCCGCTCAGTATCTGTTCATTTGTAGATACTTCAAGCTTATAACTGAGTGTCGGATCTTCCTCCAGAATCTTTGCGATTGCTGTTGAAATTTTGCTTTCATCTCCCTGTGATTTTGCTTTTACCGCCATTGAAAAGCATGGATCAGGATAATCTATGGCGTCAAATTTTATTATTCTTGAGCTGTCACACAAGGTATCTGACGTATTTATATTCATCTTGGTTGCAACAACAATATCTCCTGCTGATGCTTCTGAAACATCATCTTGCTTTTTGCCGCATAAATTATATAGTTTTCCTATTTTCTCTGTTAATCCCGTTGTTACATTAATTACATCTTTTCCTGAAACAAGTTTTCCGGAACAAACTTTTATAAATGACATTTTTCCTACAAAAGGATCAACTGTTGTTTTGAAAACAAATGCTGAAAGAGGATCTGAAGCTGAACATTTAACTTCAACCGGTTCACCATTTTTGTCATTTGCAATTGGTGCAGCAATCTCATCAGGAGAAGGAAGTAGCAGTGAGATTTCCTTGATAATCATATCAATTCCCGCCAGTGAAGTTGATGATGCACAAAGAACCGGAGTTATTTTTCCTGAATTTACGCCGTTATGAATTCCGTCAATAAGCTCTTTCTGAGTAAATGATTCACCCTCAAAAAATTTCTCCATAAGTTCATCATCTGTTTCAGCAACAGCCTCGCTTATTGCCTGAATAAGTCCTTCAAGACGATAATCCATTTTATCGTTATTTGTTATATCTCCATCAGGCATTTCTGTTTCGACTGATTTTCCGTCACTGTTATACTTATATGCTTTCATTTCTATTAGATTTATATAGCTTGCAATTTCACCGTTTTGTATTACAGGTACAACTACAGGACAAACTGTAGGTCCGAAAACTGTTTTAAGTTCTGTAAGTGTATTATAGAAATTAGCATTAGGGTCATCAAGCTTTGTTACAACAAATATTTTAGGTTTATTGAGCTTCTCTGCATAATCATAAGCTTTCATTGTGCCTACTTTGACTCCTGATTTGCCTGAAACAGTAATCACAACTGTTCCCGCAGCATTAATTCCTTCCCTCATGCCTCCCTCAAAGTCAAAAATACCAGGAGTATCTATAAGATTTACTTTTATATTATCAGTTGTAAAATTAACAACTGTTGTATTTATAGTTGCCTTTCTTTTTATCTCTTCAGAATCGTAATCACAAATCGTATTTCCGTCAACTATCTTCCCAAGCCTTTCAGTTACACCTGCTTTAAAAAGCAATGCCTCTGCAAGCGATGTTTTTCCCGAACCGTTATGTCCGGATAAGGCAATATTTTTAATGGTTGCAGCATCTTTAGTCATAATCACATTCTCCTTTATATGTGTTTTGTACAATAATTATGTATTTTATTATAACACTTTCGTCTGTTTAACACAATAGTTTATTGTAAATTTTATATTACTTTCCAAATTACACAATCATATTTTGTATATATTCTACAAGGCTCAATATTTCTTATGTCTATAAATGCAAAATATAAAGCAGATGATTTGTAACAATCTATAATTAGCTACAAAATCATCTGCTCATATTTTATATTCTGAATATTATGTCAATTCAAATCTATGATTTATTAACGAATTAACACAAAATATTGATTTTTTTATCCCTTAACATTGAGTCCGCAGCATTTTTTGTATTTTTTGCCGCTTCCACATGGGCATGGATCATTGTCATTAATTTTTTTTGCAGTTTTCTGAGTTGAAAAACTTCCGTCACCGCCTCCTGCATTAGGAGCATCAGGTTTGTTTACCTGAACTCTCTGAGGTGGTTCTGCATTTTTGTTTATTCTTACTGTAAGAAGCATTCTGACAGTATCCTCACGGATATTTTCAATCATTGCATCAAACATCTCAAAGCCTTCATATCTGTACTCAACAACAGGATTTTTCTGTCCGTATGCTCTGAGTGAGATACCCTTCTTAAGCTCATCCATATCATCAATATGAGCAGTCCATTTAGAGTCAACAACACGAAGGAGGATAACTCTTTCAAGCTCTCTTATTATCTGCTGTCCAAATTCCTCTTCCTTTGCATTGTATACATCAACTGTTCTCTTGGAAAGCATATCAACAATTTCTTTCTTTGTTATGTTTTCAAGTTTCTGACTGTCATTTTCAATATCAACAAAGTCATCCTCAGTTGTAATCCAGTTCAGAAAATATTCTTTCAGACCGATAAGGTTCCAGTTTTCTTTTTCACCATCTTCATCAAGAAGGTATTTATCAACAGTAGATTCAATGAGTTCTGTTATCATTTTAAGAATACTTTCATGAAGGTCATCACCGTTAAGAACCTTTGCACGCTGGTCGTATATTATCTCACGCTGCTTATTCATAACATCGTCATAGTTAAGAACGTTCTTTCTTATACCAAAGTTACGTCCCTCTACCTTTTTCTGTGATGATTCAATCATCTTTGTAAGGAATTTGCTCTCTATAGGCATCGTTTCCTCTACATTAAGAGTTTTCATCATTGATTCTATTCTGTCACCGGCAAATATACGCATAAGATCATCCTCAAGTGAAAGGAAGAAACGGCTTTCACCCTCGTCACCCTGACGTCCTGAACGTCCTCTTAACTGATTATCAATACGACGAGATTCATGTCTTTCAGTACCTATGATAAACAAACCACCGGCTTCTCTTACAGCCTTTGCCTTTTCCTTTACTTCTTCGCTGTACTTGTCATATAATTCTCTGTATACAACTCTTGCATTCAGGATCTCCTCGTTTTCTGTTTCAGCATAACCGATAGCTTCATTAACTATTTCTTCGTCATATTCCTTTTTACGCATTTCTGCCTTTGCCTGAAATTCTGCATTACCTCCAAGGATAATATCAGTACCACGTCCCGCCATATTTGTAGCAATCGTAACTGCACTAAATTTACCTGCCTGAGCAACTATTTCTGCTTCTTTTTCATGTTGCTTTGCATTAAGAACTGAATGCTTGATTCCTTTTTTCTTGAGGAGTGATGAAAGAAGCTCTGATTTTTCAATTGAAATTGTACCTACAAGAACCGGCTGTCCTTTAGCATTACATTCCGATATCTGATCTATAACTGCTTCATATTTACCCTTTTCTGTCCTGTAAACCTGATCTGAATGGTCAATTCTGAGTACTGGTTTATTTGTTGGTACAGATATAACATCAAGCCTGTAAATTTCCTTGAACTCGTCTTCTTCTGTCATAGCAGTACCTGTCATACCAGAAAGTTTTGTATAAAGTCTGAAATAATTCTGGAATGTAATTGTAGCCAGAGTTTTTGATTCATGAGCTACCTTAACGCCTTCCTTTGCCTCTATTGCCTGATGCAAGCCGTCATTAAAACGTCTTCCCATCATTAAACGTCCTGTAAATTCATCAACGATGATTACTTCTCCATCCTTGACAACATAGTCTATATCACTCTTCATAATACCATTTGCTTTAAGTGCCTGATTGATATGATGAAGAAGTGTCATATTTTCAGAATCCATAAGATTTTCAACATTGAAGTGTTTCTCAGCCTTCTTTACACCTGTTCTTGTAATAGTAGCTGACTTAGCTTTTTCATCTATAATATAATCATATTCGTGATTTAATTCATCCTGATCTTCTTTATCGTCTATTTCAACAACAGTTATTGCTTTAAGTGTCTTTGCAAATTTATCAACAATACCGTAAAGCTCTGTTGATTTGTCTCCTCTTCCAGAAATAATAAGAGGTGTTCTTGCTTCATCAATAAGTATTGAGTCAACCTCATCGACAATAGCAAAGTTCGGCTGTCTCTGAACCATATCTTTTTTATATATTACCATGTTATCACGAAGATAGTCAAAACCAAGCTCATTATTAGTAGCATATGTAATGTCACAATTATAAGCCTGTCTTCTTTGTTCATTGTTAAGCCCATGAAGAATTACACCTATGGTAAGCCCGAGATATTTATAAACCTTGCCCATTTCTTCAGACTGGAATTTAGCAAGATAATCGTTAACTGTTACAATGTGTACGCCGTTACCTGACAATGCATTAAGGTACGCCGCCAGACAGGCAACAAGTGTTTTACCTTCACCTGTTTTCATTTCTGCTATACGTCCCTGATGAAGCACTATAGCACCAAGAACCTGAACCGGAAAAGGTTTTTTTCCAAGCACTCTGAACGCTGCTTCTCTGCATGTAGCAAGGGCTTCAGGAAGTAATAAATCGAGACTTTCACCTTCGGCTACTCTATCCTGAAACAGCTTTGTCTTTCCCCTGAGTTCTTTTTCGGATAATTTTGAATATTCTTCGTCCAGATCAAGAACCGCCTGTTTTATCGGCTCTATTCTCACAAGTTCCTTTTTACTGTATGAGCCGAACATTTTTTCAATTAAACCCATTAATATAGTCCACCTTTATTTTAAATTATAATCCTAAAAATAACTTTGCAAAAGCTGTCTTAAAATATCCGTGCAAAATTACAATGAAAATACACATATTTATATTTTATCTTAGAAATAGAGTTTTGTCAATAGTGAGTGTTTATTTTCCCATTGTAACCGCATGAAATAATTACTATTCAGACATAAAAAAACTACGTTCTCAACCATGAATTTTTTTATATCATATACTCTTAAAAAGTATAAATATATGCTTGAAACTATTAAATAAATACATTTACAGGTATTTTGATAATTTTTATAATCAATTCCCGGGTTTTACAAATGTTTATTTCAAATAAACTAAAGGGTGATATAATTCCTTTTCGGT
Organism: uncultured Ruminococcus sp.; assembly: GCA_937872775.1. Taxonomy (GTDB): domain Bacteria; phylum Bacillota; class Clostridia; order Oscillospirales; family Ruminococcaceae; genus HUN007. The sequence goes on along the minus strand of CALMUA010000098.1, from coordinate 588 downwards.
TATACCACCCTTTATATTAATAATGCAGAGCATAATTGGTTTGAAGTCAAAAAATCTATGTAGCTTGATAGTTTACCAGATATCCGTTATAAAGATCATATTCCTGTAACAATAATGTGAACACATATGTCTGGGATATGCTTTATAGAATGAATGCAAATCTAAAGCATATTTGAAACTTTTTTTCTCTTCACCGTCTGGAAGGTGTATTATAAATTTATAGCTTTTCCCAAGTCTTTTATTAAATCTATCAACTCTTTGAAAGCCATCAATATGAGAAACATATTTTTCACCTTTCAATATTGCCACTCCGAATAAAATATAATAAAATATATTTATCACAGACAAAATTATAAAAATTATTAAAAAAAAGCCAACCACACTAGTCTGAGGTAAGACTTTAACGATACCCCAAAAAACATCCAGTGAAATATACCCCAATTGTTTTGCTACTTCAACTAAATAAATTACCAAAGTAACAAAACTCATAATTATAAGAATACGACAATCAGCTACTAGTGTACTGACATATTCATATATAAACTAAAAGTTATCCAAATCAGGATATAATGAAATCAATTTAACACG
>CALMUA010000097.1 GCA_937872775.1 uncultured Ruminococcus sp. | reverse complement strand
ATTTTTTTGTGTTTTTCAGTTGTCTGTCTGCCCGACAAGCTGGAAGTTAGCGATTTCTTTTTCCGGTATTCTCTGTCCCACGGATTTCCTCATGATAGAAATAATCTACGATCACCGGATGTCCCTGCGGGACTCTGCCATAAGGCATTTCATTATCCACAAAGGCACAATCATACTTCTTAGCCATTTTCTCAGCTTTTACTTCAAGTGCTTCAAAGTAGCTGCGGTTATGCTTGTTATAGATCTCGTCGTAAAGTGGTACAAGATCAGGATATTTTCCGGCGATATAATCCATAATTGTCTTTTTGAAACCGCCTCGAAGATTGAGATTTTCGAGCCAGAACAGATCGCACTGATCCTTTACCCGCTCAAAGATTGCTTCAAAATCCGTGATACCGGGGAATACCGGGGATACGAAACAGACTGTACGGATACCTGCCTCATATACCTGCTTCATAGCAGCGATACGGTGCTCAATGCTCGAAGCAGAATCCATATCGTTCTTGAAATTTTCATCTAGTGTGTTGATCGACCATGAAACGGTTACACGTCCAAGCTTCTTCAGCAGATCAATATCCCGTACCACAAGATCCGACTTTGTGCAGATCAGAATATCTGCGTCACTGCCGATCAGCTGCTCCAGAAGTTTTCTGGTATTCCCGAATTGCTCCTCCTGTGGATTGTAGCCATCTGTCACAGAACCGATGACCACCCGCTGTCCGGCATATTTCTTCGGATTTTTAATTTCCGGCCAATGCTTCACATCAAGGAAAGTGCCCCATTCCTCCTTGTGCCCGGTAAAGCGCTTCATAAAAGAAGCATAGCAATACTTGCAGGCATGTGTACAGCCCACATAGGGATTGACCGAGTAACCGCCTACCGGCAGACTAGACTTAGTCATGATGTTCTTTGTTTCCACCTCACGAATGAGGATTCCATTTATTACTTCTTCCATGATTTCTGTACCTCTAACACTTTATTAAATTCTTCCGGCATTTCCTGAATCATATTTTCATCCCCTATGATAGGGACAAGGTCTTCCTTCATAAACACCGGAATGCCGAGCTTATGTGCCTGGTCCGCCAGAGACCATGCCCATTCCGGCTCCGTATGAATCTTCCTGCTCTGAGCTCCGGTCATGGTGCCGACAACGATCCAATTGATTCCGGAAAGGTCAACTGTGCCGGGATCGTCGAATAACGGCTCAAAGGTAACATGGTAATGTTTTGCTCTGACGTTTTTCCGAAGGGCGTCGATACGCCACAGTTCTGCTTTCCTCGTCACCGTAACGCCAAACCATGCGTTTTCCAGATCGGTATCAAAATCCAGCAAATCAGGTCGCTTGGTAAGGAACAGGAACTGATGCTGTGGATTTTCACGGATCTTTGCAAATACCTCGTCTCTCCATTCCGGCTTCCATCCGGAGAGATCGCTCATCCCGGTAAGAAGAAAGTTCTGCGGACGTTTCTTTTCCATCATCTTGAGCTTACCCGGAAAGAATTCAGGGTCAGCGAAGTCATCAATCATATGCCAGCGTTTCACGTTGTTGCGGGCATAGCAATATGTACACCCCACTGTGCAGCCAATGACGATATTCATGTTCTGAATCTGATCTTTGATACAAATACTCATGACTTCTGCCACTCCTCAAGATTCTTTCTGATGCGGTCGAGGCATTCCTCAAACCGGGTAATTTCTTCCTCTGAAAAACCTTTGTAGTAAATACTGCCCATCTCATCAGATACAGAATCGTACTCGCCCTTTAAGGCATGTGCTTTCTCAGTCAGAAACAGGAGTGTTTTCCTTTTGTCCGTTTCAGACTGAACACGGCTTATCAGCCCTTGATTTTCCATTCTTTCCAGCATCGTAGTAAGAGATGTTATCGCTAATCCGCATTTAGTCGAGAGTGACCTGATTGAGATACCATCCTCCTGCCACAGCACATAAAGAATACGTCCCTGGGCTCCATTAAACGCATCAATATTCTTTTCACTGAGAATCTTCTCGAAAATCCGGTCTCCAAGCTGTTTTATTTTGGTGACAAGAAATCCTCCATTCATTTCCATACAAAAGCTCCTATATAGTAGTTTATTAAAAACATACTATATAGGAGCTTTATTGTCAAGAGTTTATATGTCTTAATAGGTAAATTCCGTTTTTTCAATTCTCCAAACCTGGAATTTATCTCTCTGGTAATTCCATTTCATCATTCATTT
>CALMUA010000096.1 GCA_937872775.1 uncultured Ruminococcus sp. | reverse complement strand
GTTCCCCGCCTGACATGGTTCACGGTGTCTCGTTGCACAGGGCCCGCACACCTATATTCCGGATAATCATCATGATTATTTAGATGTTAGAGGCTGAAGGGCGTAAGCCCTAAAAACTTTATTTATTATACCATATATATATAAGAAAATCAAGACTTTTATAAAAAAATTATTAATTAGGTGAATTGAACCTTGTACACACCTATGTAAATTTATTTTAAAAAAGTATTTACAATCATGATATTTTGTGATATAATTTTAATGTTCTAAGGATATTTTTAATAATACAACGAGGTGTGGCTCAGTTTGGTAGAGCGCTACGTTCGGGACGTAGAGGCCGCAAGTTCGAATCTTGTCACCTCGACTTTAATTAAATAACGTAAATACGCCGTTTGTGAGCTTTCATAAACGGTTTATTTTTTACTCTGTTACAAGTTCCTTAACCTCAACCTTTTTTATTTTGGCTGAAGCTATAAATGCAAATAGGAAAAAGCATAGGCATATCAATGAGATAGGTAGAACAAACGTTAAAACGCTGAAGCTGGTTTTAAGACTTGTTACACCAATAAGTCTGAGCATTGCAATTATAAGCTTCTGTGAGAAAACAAGACTTGCAACAGTACCAACTGCAGAACCAATAACTGCAATTAAAAAGAATCTTACTGCAAACTGTAATCTGAGTCTGCCTGAGATAAAACCAAGTGATTTATAAACACCTATATCCGTTCTTTCTTTTAAAAATGTCTTTTTGCATACCATACTTACAACGATAAGTGTAAATATAACTGAAAATGAATATATTACTGCCTTTGTTGCATCTATTGTCACCTGATATATACCAAGATATTCATCATTGTCAGTAACCTCAGCATTTATAATATCAGTATATTTTTCATTCAGTTTATCTGCAATATTCTGTGCCTCTGAAGCATCCTCAAGGCAGAATTCTGCATTTCCCATCTTATCAATTCCAAGCTTTTTTGCTGCTTCAAAATTAAGAGAAAGTGTCCTTCCTATATCATATGTGCTCTGGAAAATACCTGATATAATATATTCAAGTTGTTCATCGTTAAATCCAAGCTTAACAGTATCACCCATCTTTATGTCAAGTTCATCTGCAAGTATCTCCGTAATAACAATCTCATTGTCATACATCGGAGCTCTGCCCTTCATCATCCCCGGAATCATCTCCGGATCTCTGTAAATAGTCGCTAACATTTCTTCCCCGTTTATAGATAAATATTTTGATACCATATAATACTTTTTAGTGATTTTTTCTATATCATTAATGGTATTCTCTATTTCCTCCATCTTTTGATCACCAAGCTTTTCTCTATATGATATTTCAAGATCAGGAGTAATGACTCCGAGTGATTCCATAGCTGATTTTGATGTAAGAATATTTCCGAGAACCATTATTGTCATCATAAAAAACACAAGCAGCGATACAATTAAAAGTATACCTATATATTGGTGCTTAGCCGATGTAAACTGTCTTAATGCAAGACTTCCCGACAGAATTTTTTTATTTATAGAGTAATTTAGTCTGCTGTCAAAATAAACATCGTCATGTCCGCCTGAAATTGCTTTTACTGGTGATATTTTAAGAACATTTTTTGTTGCCATAATAATAAATAATGATGAGATAAGAATAACAGCCAATATTGCAGCCAGAACCTTTAAAGTTGAAATTCCGGACTCTATTGAAACAGCTATTATTGGTATAAATACTTTTCCGAGAATACCTGTAAGTGGTATAGCAAGCATTATTCCGATAAAGGCACCTGCCAGCTGTGCAAAAAAATATTGAAGAATAAAGATCAAACGTATTTTTCTACTTGTAAATCCCTGTGATTTTAAAACTCCAAGTCCCACATAATCCATTTTAATTGTTGTTATAATGCTATGTCTCATAACAATAAGCACGATTATAAGAAGAATTATAATGAATACTATTAAGACACCCATAATTATTTTAGGATAAATATTTGTGTAGTTAATTGTCTGATCTTTTGTGAGTGAACCCAGTGCATGGTTTGAAATGCCTGTATCAAGATTCAGCTGTCTTCTGAATTTCATCTGGGAAAGCTCGCAGCTTTCTGACTGTTTAATACTTACAATATCATATTTCCCGTCTTTTTCTTCTGTTTTTTCAGCATCATACTTCGCAGAAATTTTCTCAAAATCATCGTCACTTATAAATACCTGTTTCCATCCTATTGTAAATGAACCTATAACCGGCTCTGCAATGAATCCCTTGATCCTGAACTCATAATCACCGAAAGCGGTCTCTATTTTTACTGTATCACCTATTTTACAAGGCATTGCGCTCTTAATGCCGAGTGTCAGATAAATTTCACCGTTCTCAAGTATCGGAGTATTATCCTCGTATCCGGATAAATCATCTTTTATCAATCTGTATTTACTGTCAAGCTTCTCCATAAACCATGGTGATGTGTATTTTTTCTCTCCTACTCTGCATTCTCTTGTAGCAAGTGAATGACATATGGACACACTTTCAACCATGTCATTGTTTTTTATATTCTCAAGCATATCATCTGTAAGCTGGCGTTCTTTTATCATAACTAAAAGATCACCTGCGTCTACCTGATCCATTTCCGTACTCACACTTCTTGCTACATTATCCTTTAGACTTATAATTGAGGTAAGTGACATTGAAATAATAATCATAAGCAGAATTATACTTACAAATGAACCTTTTTTATGACGGATATTTGCTTTAAGCAAAATTAATACTTCCATTTTTAGCACCTCACCATTCCATTGATGAAAGCCATGCATTGACCTGTGCTTCACGGCCTTTTTCTTCACTATGACTGTATGGTGGAAGCGAAAGCTCTCCGATTGTTTTTCCGTCAGCAAGGTAAAGAATTCTTACTGCACGAAGTGCTGCCCTTATATCGTGCGTAACCATAAGTACATTCTGTCCGCTTCTGTTCAAGTCTGTAAGCAGATTGAGAACCTCTGTGGTATTTTTTCTGTTAAGTGCACCGGTAGGTTCATCTGCAAAAAGCAGTTTCGGATTATTTATTACCGCCCTTGCAATTGCACATCGCTGCTGTTCTCCACCTGAAACCTGTGACGGAAGATGTGACTTTATATGAGAAATACCCATTTGCTCCATTAAAGTCTCTGCACGTTTTCTGACATCACTGCCTGACTTTTCTTTATTAAGATAACCCGATACAACTATATTTTCAAACAGACTCAGATTACTTATAAGATGCATCTGCTGAAATATAAATCCGAAATCAGTATGTCTTAACAGTGAAAGTTCCTTTTCACTTGCAGTAACAAGATCCTGACCATTGTACATGACGTTTCCGGCAGTTGCCTTATCCATTCCGCTTAGTGAATATAACAACGTTGATTTGCCGGAACCGGATGCTCCCATTATAACTGTAAAATCTCCGTCATAAAGCTCCAGATCCACATTTGAAATAATTTGATTCTGTCCCCCGTTATGTGCATAACTTTTACAAAGTCCTTTTGCCGATAAAATTGTTTTCATATATCGTGTCTTCCTTTCCTGCTTTTAATATCTCTAATCTATAATTATTGTATCAGAAAAGTTATTAAGAAGTCCTTAAGAGATAACAGGAAAGCTTATAATTACTTCAAGACCATCGGGATGATTCTGAAGTTTTACTGTTCCGCCCAGTTGTTCTGTAATATATTTTACAATATAAAGTCCCAATCCTGAGCCCAGCTGATTTTTACAGTTTTTTCCTCTATAAAACTTATCAAAAATAAAAGGCATATCCTCATCAGGAATACCTGAGCCATAATCACGGAAATGGACATGCACATATTGATTATCTGATTCCATAAAGATATCCGTATCAGAACCGGCATATTTTCTTGAATTGTTAATAAGATTTTCTGTTATTTGAATAATTCTGTTCTTGTCCCCCATTATCATAGCTGTAAAATCTGTATCCTTAAAATGTACATCATTGTGGTCTGATGAAATTTCAGCAACAGCATTTTTTATAAAACAACACAATTCAAATTTTTCAGGATTAATTTTAAGCTTTTCAAGGTCCGATAATGAATGCAGAAATAAATCATTTGTAAGCCTTGATACCTCATCGCATTTTTTCATAATTACAGAAACGTACTTTTCTCGTTTCTCCGCCGAGTTATCCATATTGGCCTCAAGAGCCTCGGCATATGCACGTATTGATGCAATAGGTGTTTTTATATCATGTGAAAGTGTAGCTATTACTGTTTTATTGTTCTCTATTGCCTCACGCTCGCAGAAACGTGCTTTTGTAATTTCAACACGCATACTGTCAAATGCCCATGTAAATGCACCAAAATAATTTGACCGTTCATAGTTAAGAGGTACATTGAAATTACCGCTCGCTATTTTCTGTGCAAATTTCTCCATTTTTTCAAAAGGCCGGAGCATCTGAAAAAAAACATATCCGAAGACACACTGCAAAAATACTATACAGATTCCGCACATTATGAAAATTCCGCTGCTCTGATTATAATTAATGTCCGTCTGACGTATATCCTGCTCTAACTGTTGTGATTTTTCCTGCATAACATCTAATTTTCCTGACATTGCAAGATGTTCTATTTCGTTTACAGCAATAATCTGTTCTGCCCTTGTATTATCCCAATTATTTTTCTTTTCAGAAATATAAAATGTACACGCTGTTAAAAATATTATAACAGAAAAAAATAAAGTGATAATAACTAATCTTTTTTTCATTTTGCGACCTCCAGCATATATCCTACTTTAAAAACAGTTTTTATATATTTTGGAAACGCAGGATTCTCCTCAAGTTTTTCCCGAAGCCAGCGTATATGAACTGTAAGAGTGGATGGTTCTGCTGAATAAAAAGCTCCCCATACCTCCGACAACAATTTTTCCTTAGGCACAGCTGTATTTTTATGTTCGCACAAATATGCAAGCAGATCAAATTCACGTAATGAAAGAGAAACTGCCTGACTGTCCCTTGTAACGGTTCTTGATGTAATATTAACTGTTATATTTTCGAACGATATAATTCTTTCTTCGTCTGAAAATCCATAACTGCGACGTATCAGGGCATTTACCCTTGAAAGAAGTTCCTTCATTGAATACGGCTTCGGCAGATAATCATCACCACCTATGTCAAAACCGGTGATACGGTCTGTCACATCTGTTCTTGCACTTGCAAAAATAACAGGCACAGTTGACACACTCCTAAGCTCACGGCAAAGTTCAAAACCTGTAGTATCGGGAAGATTTATATCAAGCAATATCAGATGATATGTATTTTTTGAAAGCATTTCAAATGCCTTTTCACCATTTGAAGCGCTTTCAGTCTTATATCCGTAGTCTTCGAGCATTTCAGAAATTATAAACGAAAGGTCCTCATCGTCGTCGACTATAAGAATTTGTTTCTTATCCATTTATTTCTCCTGGTAATATAATATTTTTACAGATTTATTATTAGCATAGCATATTACAGAATTGATTTCAATAGTTGCTATTAAGTCTGACAGAATAAGTTTATGGTAACACCTAATTTTTTTTGCATGGCTTTGCGGTCAACCCTGTACCTTCGCATACAGATTTTTATAAAAAAGTTTCTAAAAACTATTGACATTTGATTTTGATAGTATTATAATGATAATATCAAATAAACAATATCAAAGAAAGAAGAAGATTAACATGCCGGAAAGAATGCCTGACATATTAAAATATGAACATCCGTCTGTTGCATCTGACATTGTTGTATTTTCAATAATGGACGATACTGAAAATAACTACAGAAAGCTTGCACCTAAAAAATTAAAGCTTTTACTTATAAAACGTGGAATTGAACCATTTAAAAATATGTATTCGCTGCCGGGAGGTTTTATAAGAAACGGAGAAACACTTGAGAAAACAGCTGAGCGTGAGCTCGAAGAAGAAACAGGAATAAAATCAGCATACCTTAAAGAATTCAAAACCTTCAGTAAACCGGAAAGAGATCCGAGAGGCTGGGTAATATCAGATGCATTTCTTGCCCTTATTGCTTCGCAGGATGTAAGTGCAGATATGAGTTCAGATGCAGATGATGCATTCTGGTTTGAATTTTCATATAACATTTCTTCTGAAAAAATAAATCAGAATTCAAAAATATCACATGTTACAATAACTCTCCGGCATGAAGATCATGAGCTTATCTCCATTATTGAAATATCTCATACAACAGGAGAAAACTCTGATAAAATAAAAATAATCAAAAGTGATCTTGCATTTGATCATGCTGAAATTATTTATGAAGGATATAAAGAATTAATGCACTGCACAACCGATTCAAATATTGCCTTCAACCTGATGCCGGAGTATTTTACGCTTTCTTCACTTCAGAAAGTCTATGAAGTTATTTTAGGCAAAAAAGAATACGCTGCAAATTTCAGAAGAAAAATTTCTGATTTTGTAATAGAGACAGAACTTGAAAACCAGCGGGCAGGGCACCGCACATCAAAGTTATACAAAAGAAATCCCGAAAAATTTTAATTTATGGAGGAAATTGATATGAAATATCTTATAGTTGTAGACATGCAGAACGATTTTATTAACATGGCACTCGGAACTAAAGAAGCCATTGCTATTGTACCTGATGCTGTAAAAAGAATTACACAGGCAAAGGCTGAAGGCTATAAAATTCTTGCCACACAAGATACTCATTATGATAATTATCTGGATACTCAGGAAGGCAAAAAGCTTCCTGTCGCTCACTGTATAGAAAATACTGAAGGATGGAAAATCAATGATGAAATCCAACAGGTTATGGGCAGTGCAATAATATTCTGCAAAAATACATTTGGTTCAACTGAGCTTGTAGAAGCACTCAAAAATTCTGCAGAGGATGAACCTATTGAGGAAATTGAACTTATAGGACTTTGTACCGATATATGTGTTGTATCAAATGCTCTTCTTCTTAAAGCTGCGTTTACAGACACTGAGATTTCCGTAAATGCGGAATGCTGTGCCGGAGTTACACCTGAAACTCACAATGCTGCATTGCAGACAATGAAGATGTGTCAGATAACAATTAAATAATATTTACCAAGAAAGGAAGTCAATAAGATGGCTGTATTTATTAACAATATTATTTTTGGAAATGAAAGTTTTCCGAACTTTGAAGGAATTTATAAAAGCATTGATCTGCAGGATAATAAAAATATTGAAGTAAAGATTATATTTGAAGATGACAGGGATATAACAAGACTTATTATGGCTAAAGGCTGGCTTGATGAAACATTGCCGAAAACAGCTTCTGTTAGCTTATTCATGCCATATGTCCCGTATTCAAGAATGGACAGAAAAATCAAAGGCTACTGCTTTACACTTAAACATTTCTGCAATTTTATAAACAGTCTTAATTTTGACAGAGTAAAAATATATGACCCTCATTCAATTATTACAACGGCACTTATAAACAGGGTTGAAGAAATTTCTCTTCAGCCCGGAATTGAAAAAATTATTTCATGCGAAAATCCTGATTATATTTTTTATCCTGATAATGGTGCTGTTAAAAAATATTCGGAAATTTTCAATTTATCTATGCCTGTATTTTTCGGAAATAAAAAACGAGATCTCAGCACAGGAAAAATTCTTAAATATGAGCTTGTAAATGCACCTGATATATCCGGAAAAACAATTCTTATTATAGATGACATATGTGTAGGGGGAAGAACTTTTGCAGAAGCCGGAAGCGCACTTAAAGAAGCCGGCGCAGCCAGAGTTGTTCTTTATGTAACCCATATGGAAAAAGCTATTGAAAAAGGCGAACTTCTGAAGACTGATTATGTTGATAAAATATATACTCTTGATACAATGCAAAACAAAATAGACCATTCGAAAATAACAATTTTATAGGGGAGGACTTTATAATGAAAAATACAATGCCATTTCTTTTATGTGATTTTTATAAGGTAACACATCAGGCACAGTTCAATCCGGAAACAACCCTGCTTACATCATATTTTACGCCAAGAATGTCAAGACTTGAAAATGAAGATAAGCTTGTTATGTTCGGACTGCAAAGCTTTATTAAAAAATATCTTGTAGATTATTTCAATGAAAATTTCTTTAACCGTGACAAAGAAGATGTCCTTAACGAATATGAAAGAATTCTTAAGTATTCAATAGGTGAAGGAACATATGATACATCAAAAATTGCTGATCTTTATGATCTCGGTTACCTTCCTGTAAAAATAAAAGCAATAAAAGAGGGAACAAGAGTACCTATAAAAGTACCTATGATTGAAATATCAAATACTGTTCCTGAATTTTTCTGGGTAGGTCAGGCGCTTGAAAGTCTTATGAGCTGTAGTCTGTGGCATCCTATGTGTTCAGCAAACGTAGGATACAGATACAGACAGATTGTCAACAAATATTATGATATATCTGTTGACAACAATATTCCACGTAGCAAGGCCCTCGGTGATTTTTCAATGAGAGGACAGGAAAGCCTTGAAAGTGCGGTTGCATCAAGTGCAGGCTTCTGTCTGTCTTTTCTTAACACTGCAACTGTTGCAACAATTCCATACCTTGAATATTATTATGATTGTGACTGTACAAAGGAACCGGTTGCATTTGGTTCTGTTTCAACAGAACATTCTGTAATGACAAGCAACTATGCAATAGACGGTGACGAAAAGACATTTATTAAAAAACTTCTGACAGAACTTTATCCAAATACAAGTTTTTCTATGGTTTCTGATTCTTACGATTACTGGAATATTGTTGATAACGTTCTCCCTGAACTTAAAGAGGAAATTATGAACCACAACGGAACACTTCTTGTAAGAGGTGACAGCGGAGATCCTGTTGAAATAGTTACAGAAACCGTATTCAGACTATGGAATAATTTTGGAGGCACAGTAAATTCAAAGGGATTCAAAGTTCTTGATCCTCATATAAAGGCAATTTACGGTGACAGTATAACAATTCAGAGATGTGAACAGATATACAAGGTTCTTATCAAAAACGGATTTGCCTGCAACAATGTTGCACTCGGAGTCGGCAGCTTCTCAATGGAGTGCATAGAAGAGGGTGGAGAACTTAAGCCATTTACAAGAGACACATATGGAATAGCAGTAAAAGCTACATATGGAGAAGTAAAAAATGAACCTGTCATGATATTTAAAAATCCTGTCACAGACAGTGGTCACTTTAAAAAATCACAAAAAGGTATGTGCCGTGTATACAGGGACAAAAACGGTGAAATTACCTACAGTGATGAATATACAAGCGAAAATATTCCTTCTGATAATTTACTTGAAACAGTATTTGAAAACGGAAAAATAATAAAGGAATATACATTAGCAGAAATAAGAAATTTACTGCATAACAACAATTTTTAATTTATTTCAGGTTTATGCTAAAAAAGCAGAGACTTAAAAATGCGGATGTAAAAAAACTGACCGGTTCACACCAGATAGTGTGCTGAACCAGTCAGTTTTTATTTTACAGCATATGCAATTGCTGATGAACCCTCTACCTTAACATATACCTTTGAGCCTACACTCATCATATTATAGTCACGCTCACAACACCGGATACATGTTATATATGACTCCTGATCATGAAATGCAACCATTACACTATATATTACTGAATCATTATAGTCTGATTTATCCAGCAGCACTGCATTTCCCTCTGCTATCTGTGAATCAGGTTTTATTATTGACTTTTTAGTATCATGTACTACAAGAAATGCAATAAAAATAAATACTAAAAATAAAATCCCATAACTAAAATAGCCTTTTTTATCTAGTATAGATAAATTTTTTATAAACAATATAATTAAAACTACATCCAGTATTGCACAAATTGCCAGGCCCACATAATCTAGTCTCTTTGATAACTTTTTCTGTGACGGATCAAGACTTTCAAACTCCTCCTGTGTTATAGGTCTTGTACGAATTTCATTATCATACACTTCTTTATATGCAATAGTACTATCAAAGTCCCAACGCAGCGGCTCAATATATTCCGGATAACCAACAAACATTTTTCTCATATGCTCCGGAAGATGTATCCTTGAATCTGCATCAAGGTTTTTTTTTGTATGTACTCATTAGTCAGATGTCGTGTCTTTGTCTCCGTTTTCATTGTTACACCTCATTTATTAAGTTTTACAGATCTATCGTATCATATAACCGCTTTGATACCGATTATATTCTATATTTTATAAGTATTTAAGGCCTTTGCATATAATAAAATGGCCGGTTCAGGATCTAATAATATTCTGAAACGGTCAGTTTTTTATTTTACAGCATATACAATTGCTGATGAACCTTTTACCTTAACATATACCTTTGAACCTACACTCATCATATTATAGTCACGATAACTGCATCCGATACTTTGTGCATATGACTCCTGGTCATGAAATGCAACCATTACATTATATTGTTTTGAATTACTATTGCTTGATATATCCAACAATACTGCATTTCCTTCTGCTATCTGTGAATCAGGTTTTATCAACCTGTCTTTTGATTCGCTGATTCCTATAAATTCAATAAGGTTGATAAAAAGCAAGATAATTACCATCATAGGCCAGCATTCTTTAGGAAGCGCAGCAAAATTAATAATTAATGCTATAATTACTATAATATCAAACATTGCACAAATGATTAAAGACGGATATTTTATTTTTTTGGGGGATAACTTCTGTGTGTGATCAAGTCTTTCGTACTCCTCGTGAGTTATAGGTCTTGTCTGAATTTCCTTCTTATCTACTTTTCTATAGGTAATAGTACTTTCAAAGTCCAGACGCAGCGGCTCAATATATTCCGGATAACCCATAAACATTTTTTTCATATGCTCCGGAAGATGTACTCTTGAATCTGCATCCAGGTTATTTTTTCGTATGTACTCATTACTTGCATATCGTGTTATTGTCTCCATTTCCATTGTTACACCTCATTTATTAATTTTAACAAATCTATTATATCATACAACAACTGATACTTCAATTATTTTCTATATATTTTTATGATTTCTCACTATTGGGCTATACAAAAAAATAAAACATATACATCTGCAAAGGTGCAGGGTGACCGCAAAACCCTGCCAGACTCCACGTAGTCAGAGCCACACCATTGCCAAAATAAATTGATTGTTGTATAATAAATTAATAACTGCTATTAAAAATCAATTAGCACCACAGAGAGGATTTGTTAAAATGAAACGACTTGTTATAGGAATACTTGCCCATGTTGACTCCGGTAAAACAACACTTTCCGAAGGATTGCTCTACTGTGGAGGAGAAATAAGAAAACTCGGAAGAGTAGACCATAAGGACGCTTTTCTTGATACACATTCTCTTGAACGTGAAAGAGGAATAACTATCTTTTCAAAACAAGCAGTTATACATTCAGAAAATAATGAAATTACTCTTCTTGATACTCCGGGACATATTGATTTTTCAGCAGAAATGGAACGTACTCTTAGTGTGCTTGATTATGCCATTCTTGTAATAAGCGGATCTGACGGAATACAGACACATACAAGAACATTATGGCAGCTGCTTTCGCATTACAAAATACCTGTTTTCATATTTGTAAATAAGATGGATATCCAGGGTGCTGATAAAAATATTATTTTAAAAGAACTCAGACAAAAGCTGAGTGACAGCTGCTGTGACTTTTCAATAACTAAAAATGAAGAATTTTATGAAGAAATATCCCTGTGCGATGAACAACTCATGCATGAATTTCTTGAAAATAATAATATTGAAGATAACTCACTTAATAAATGTATTTCTGAAAGAAAAATAATCCCTTGCTTTTTTGGCTCAGCACTAAAACTTGAGGGCGTAGAAGAATTCTTTAATGATCTTAAAAAATATACGTCAGCACCTCCTGATAAAAAAAGCTTTTCAGCAAAAATATTCAAAATATCAGAGGACGCACAGGGAAACCGCCTTACTCATATGAAAATAACAGGCGGAAGTCTTAAAGTAAAAACAATGCTTTCCCACGGTGATAACCAGAATGAAAAGATAAATCATATACGAATATACTCAGGTGCAAAATTTCAGTCGGTTGATGAAGTATTTCAGGGTATGGTATGTGCAGTAACAGGTCTTAATGAAACATACGCAGGAGAAGGCATAGGGGATCAGCAAGATGATCTTCTGCATATGCTTGAACCTGTTCTTACCTACAAAGCACAGATAAATGACGGTACTGATATTACTAAAGCTATATCGGCATTCAGAAAGCTTGAAGCTGAAGATCCGTCACTTCATATTATGTGGAATCAGCAGCTGGGGGAAATTCATATACAGATAATGGGGGAAATACAACTTGAAGTACTCAAACGCCTTATGGCTGAACGCTTTCAGATAGATACAGATTTTGTACACGGAAATATTGCATACAAGGAAACAATAGCAAATGCTGTTGAAGGTGTCGGACATTATGAACCTCTGCGTCACTATGCTGAAGTACACCTTCTGCTTGAACCGGGTAAGCCGGGAAGCGGAGTTCAGTTTTTTTCTGACTGCCGTGAGGACGACCTCGATAAAAACTGGCAGCGTCTTATAATGACACATCTTCATGAAAAAACTCATATCGGTGTTCTTACAGGTTCTCCGATAACAGATATAAAAATAACGCTTATAGCCGGTCGTGCACATATAAAACACACAGAAGGCGGAGATTTCAGACAGGCAACATACAGAGCAGTCCGTCAGGGACTCAGATCTGCAGAAAGTATTCTGCTTGAACCATGGTACAGCTATATAATTGAAATTCCAAGCGAATATACAGGCCGTGCAATTTCAGACCTTACACGAATGGAATGCAGCTTCTCCACACCTGAAACAACCGGGGACACAACAACTATATCCGGTACAGGACCTGTAGCCTCAATGCGTGACTATCAGACTGAGCTTACCGGTTACTCCAGAGGACAGGGAAAGCTTATGTGCAGCTTAAGTGGATATGCACCATTCCATAACACTGACGAGGTAACAGAACTTATAAATTACAGCTGCGACAGCGATACAGAAAACTCCTGTGATTCGGTATTCTGTTCACATGGTTCTGGATTTGTAGTAAAATGGGACAAGGTACCCGAATATATGCACATAAACACCGGAATTTTAAAAAACGAAAATGAATGCAATGAAGAATTTAAGCCAAAACAAAAAAATCCTGCCAGAACAGAATTCAGCAGGAATATTGATCATGAAAAAGAACTTATGGACATTTTCGAAAGAACCTACGGCAAGGTGAACCCGGAAAAAAAGAAAAATGCTTTCAAATCAAAAAGGGAAGTTCAGACCCTGAGTACATCATATTCTGCAAAACCTCTGCCGAAAGGCCCCGAATATCTTCTTGTAGACGGATACAATATCATTTTTGCATGGGACGAGCTGCGTAAAATAGCTGCTACAAACCTTGATCTAGCAAGAAGTATGCTTATAAATACTCTCTGCAATTATCAGGGTATACGCCAGTGTAATATCATACTTGTATTTGACGCATACAAGGTAAAGGGAAATACAGGTGAAACTGAAAAGTTTTATAATATAAGCGTTGTATACACTAAAGAAGCGGAAACAGCCGACACATATATCGAGAGAGTGTCACACGACCTGAGTCACGATCATCGTGTACTTGTTGCAACATCCGACGCTCTTGAACAGATAATCATTTTCGGCAACGGTGCTTTCAGAATATCTGCTACTGAATTATACGAAGAAATTAAATATGCAGAAAAATCTATACAGGATTTCTTGAAATAATATCAATTCGTAACTCAGTCAAAAGTTTTTCAATCATCAATTTTAATATTACTTATTTTCATTATCACCATTTTTTATGAAATTACATAGCTTTAACAGTAGTAGGATATGAATTGTATTTAAGTTATTTTTTTATTATTTTAATTATTGTATGTGTTAAAATGATATGAACCAATAAAAAGAGAAATCCAGCCAAAGATATG
>CALMUA010000095.1 GCA_937872775.1 uncultured Ruminococcus sp. | reverse complement strand
ACACGTAAATATGTGGCCTTTGAGAGTTCTCTTATGCCACGATGAATAATTCAGGATAAATTTTATTTGTTATTGGTATAGATGTTAAAAAATTTTACTTTTTCGGTATAACACATATTTCAACAAATTACAAGATATTATGCTAAATAAGCCCTGTTTTTTTCAATTACCAATATTTACTGTTCAATATCTATGAAATATTCATGAAAATCTGTGCAAAATATTTTCTGGAAACATATATATCAATTTAACTGTAAACAGGAGGCTTTTATGAAAAAAATTATTTTACTTTTAACGACACTTGCATTAGGTATTTCATTTGCAAGCTGCGGATTAGGTTCAAATTCAACAAGTTCTGGCAGTGAAGACAGCAAGACTGCAAATTCTGCTTCTGGAAGCAAGGATCAGAGTATTTACTACCTCAATTTCAAACCTGAAATTGCTGATGTTTATGAAGATATTGCAAAGACATACAGTGAAGAAACAGGAGTAAAACTCAATGTAGTAACTGCAGCTTCAGGAACTTATGAGCAAACACTCAAATCTGAAATTGCAAAAGCTGACGCACCGACTATTTTTCAGATAAATGGTCCTAAAGGATATGCCAGCTGGAAAAATTACTGTGCAGACTTATCAAATACAGAAATTTATAAGCATCTGGCTGATAAAGCTCTTGCTATTAAATCCGGTGACGGCGTATACGGAATCCCGTACGTTGTTGAAGGATACGGCATTATCTACAACAAGAGCATTATGGATAAGTATTTCCAGCTTGGGAACAAAAAGACCGATATTGATTCAATAGATAAAATTGATAATTTTGAAAAGCTCAAAGCAGTTGTTGAAGATATGACAGCAAACAAAGAAGCTCTTGAAATTAACGGCGTATTTGCCGCAACATCACTAAAGTCCGGTGAAGACTGGAGATGGCAGACTCACCTTGCAAATATACCTCTCTATTATGAATTCCAGGAGAATAATATAGATCTCTCAAGCGATCAGACAAAAGAAATTCAGTTCAGCAAAAGCAATGAATATAAAAACATTTTTGATCTGTATATAAATAATTCAACTGTTGAACCAAAGCTTCTCGGTACAAAGCAGGTAGCGGATTCTATGGCAGAATTTGCTCTTGGACAATGTGCAATGGTTCAGAACGGAAACTGGGCATGGGGACAGATAAGTGATGTTTCAGGAAATACAGTAAATGAAGAGAATATTGGTTTTCTGCCTGTATATACAGGAATGAGCGGCGAAGAAAAGCAAGGTATTGCTATAGGTACAGAAAATTTCTTCTGTGTAAATTCTCAGGTTTCAGTTGAAAAGCAAAAACTTGCCGAAGATTTTCTTTACTGGCTGTTCTCAAGTGAAAAAGGCAAAGAATATGTTGTAAATAAGCTAGGATTTATTGCACCATTTGACACATTTAATGATGACGAAAAGCCAAGTGACCCTCTTGCAAGAGAAGTAGCAAGATGGATGGAAAATGATAAAATTTCAAATATTCCGTGGAATTTCACAGTTTTCCCTAGCCAGAATTTCAAAGATGAATTCGGTGCAGCTCTCCTACAGTATGCACAAGGTAAAAAGTCATGGGATGAAGTAAAAACAATAGTTGTTGATAAATGGAAATCTGAAAGCTAAAATTTAAAGATAAAAAAATAATTACTTTCAGGTATGACAAAAAATCAAATTTCCAGGAGATAAACTTATGCAAAAAACTTTAAGAAAGTATTTTGCCTTTTTTGCACTTCCCACTTTTGCAGCCTTTACAATTGCCTTTATTATTCCGTTTATTATGGGGGTTTATCTATCCTTCACAGAATTTACAACTGTTTCGGATGCCCGGTGGGTAGGCTTTTCAAACTATACTAAAATCTTTACCGAAAGCCGTGATTTTATAAACGCTTTATGGTTTACCATAAGATTTACTATAGTTTCAGTAATCTCTATTAACGTGCTTGCATTTCTGCTCGCATTGCTTCTTACTAAAAAAATAAAAGGCACAAATATATTCAGAACAATTTTCTTCATGCCTAATCTTATAGGCGGAATAGTATTGGGGTATATATGGCAATTAATTATTAATGGTGTTCTTATAAAATTCGGTGTTGACATAACATTTGACGCAAAATACGGTTTTTGGGGACTCGTTATATTAATGAACTGGCAGATGATAGGATATATGATGATAATTTATATTGCCGGGATTCAGAATCTCCCAGGTGATGTTCTTGAAGCTGCACGTATCGATGGGGCAAACGCATTTCAGACACTCGGCAGAGTCACTATACCTCTTCTTATGCCGTCAATAACAATATGCTCATTCCTTACTCTTACAAATTCATTTAAACTTTTTGATCAGAACTTTGCACTGACCGGAGGTGCACCGGGCAAGGAAACTCAGATGCTGGCTCTTGATATTTATAACACATTTTACGGACGTACGGGTTATGAGGGTGTTGGTCAGGCAAAAGCTGTGATATTCTTTATTTTTGTTGCAGTAATTGCCGGAGTTCAGCTTGTACTGACAAGAAGCAAGGAGGTCGAGCAATAGTGGAACGTACAAAAACAAACCCTGTGATATTTACCTTGCTGATTATTATTTCTCTTATATTTATTGCACCTGTTATTATTGTTCTTATAAATTCATTTAAAGGACAATTTTATATTTCTGACACTCCATTCAAACTTCCTACAGATAAAACATTTGTAAAGTTGATTAATTATACAAACGGCATACAGAAAATCAAATTTTTCAGTGCGTTTTTCTATTCGCTGTTTATAACTGTATTTTCTGTATGCGGAATTCTTTTTTTCACATCTATGACTGCATGGTATATAATACGATGCAAAAATAAAGTTTCAAATCTTCTTTACTATTTGTTTGTATTCAGTATGATTGTACCATTTCAGATGGTAATGTTCACAATGTCAAAAATAGCAAATGTCATGCGTCTTGACAATCCTTTAGGAATAATCGTCATATATATAGGATTTGGATCAGGTCTGTCGATTTTCATGTTCAGTGGATTTATTAAAAGCATTCCCCTGGACATTGAAGAGGCTGCAACAATTGATGGCTGCAACCCAATACAGACATTTTTCCGGATAATACTTCCGATTTTAAAACCTACTGCTATAACTGTTGGTATTTTGAACGCAATGTGGATATGGAATGATTACCTTCTTCCATACCTTGTAATCGGAAACAAATACAAGACAATTCCTATTGCAGTCCAGTATCTTCAGGGCGGATATGGTTCAAGAGATATGGGAGCATTAATGTCAATGCTTATTTTATCAATAATTCCGATTATTATTTTCTACCTTAGTTGTCAGAAACACATTATCAAAGGCGTAGTTGCGGGTTCTGTAAAGGGGTGATAAATCTGAGAATAAAGAAGCAAAAAACACTCTCAAGATGTGCAGGTGTTCTTATTCCCCTGTCTTCATTACCATCGGATCAGGGGATAGGGTCATTAGGAAAAGAAACCTATAAATTTATTGATTTTCTGCACAGTGCAGGACAAAGCTGTTGGCAGGTACTCCCGCTTGTTCCCACAGGATACGGAGACAGTCCGTATCAGAGTTGTTCATCATTTGCGGGAAGTATTTTATATATAGATATGCATTCACTCGCAGACGAAGGTCTTATAGACAGAAATGAAATTTCTCAATGCTGCGGGAAGAATAAAAGCTGCGTTGATTATATAGAAACAGAAATTAAAAAATCAAAATTGCTTGAAAAGGCATATTATAACAGTACAGATAAAAAAAGCAGTGAATATATAAATTTTTGTGACCAGAATTCATACTGGCTTGAGGACTATGCTGCATTTATGGCTATACGCAGACATTTTGACAATAAGCCTTGGTATGAATGGCGTGATGATATCAAATTCAGAAATGAAACTGCTTTAAATATACTGAAGGATAAATTGCATAATGAAATAGAATATTACAAATTCTGTCAGCTTATATTCTACAAGCAATGGCAGAAACTTAAAAAATACGCAAACGACATGGGAATACAGATAATAGGTGATATTCCTATCTATGTAGCACTTGACAGTGCAGATGTATGGGCATCGCCGGAATTATTTCAGCTTGACAGCAGTCTTATTCCTACTGCAGTTGCAGGAGTACCTCCAGACATGTTCTCTGCTACAGGACAGCTATGGGGAAATCCCCTCTTTGATTGGAATGCTATGGAAAGTCAGGGCTTTCAATGGTGGAAGAGAAGAATATTCCATAATACATTGCTTTACGACATGATACGAATTGATCATTTTATTGGAATATTAAATTACTACTCTGTTCCTTATGGTGAGGCAACCGCTGAAAATGGCACATGGAAAACCGGCCCAGGTGAGAAACTTATTAATGCAATAAGTCTTGTTACAGGAGACAAAAAAATAATTGCTGAGGATCTCGGCATAATAACTCCCAATGTAATAAGAGTTCTTAAAAAGAGTGGGTATCCGGGAATGAAACTTATGGAGTTTGGATTTGACGGAAATCCTCTTAATAAAAGTCTTCCTCATATGTTTGAAAAAAACTGCATAGTTTACGGTGGAACTCATGATAACGAGACACTTACAGGTTTTTTTCTTCATCAGAAAAGTAAAACAATTAATTTTGCACAATCATATCTGAATGTACACCGAAGAAAAGATATAACATGGGGCATTATCAGAAGTGCCTATGCCAGCATTGCCGTTCTTGCAATTTTTCAGCTTCAGGATTATATGGAGCTTGATAATTCTGCCCGGATTAATACTCCTTCTACAATAGGAGGCAACTGGTGCTGGCGTCTGACATCAGATATGCTTACAGATGAGCTTGCCGAAAAAATAAAAAAGCTTACTGTTTTATACGGCAGATAAAGGAGAATTTTATGAACAACTTTCAGAATGATATAATCTCCATTCTTAATTACGACTATAATATAAGTCCGGATAACGCTGATAAAACAATGCTCTACAATGCTGTCTCAAAAGCAGTTGTCAAACAGATAAACAGTAAATGGACTGAAACAGAAGCTTATGATAAAAAAAGAGCTTGTTATTTTTCTGCTGAATTCCTTACAGGTCTCATGATATATAACAATCTTTATAATACAGGCCTTTTTACTGAATGTGAAGACTTCCTTCGCAAATACGGATTTGAACCGTCCGTATTTGAAGAAATAGAAGATAATGCACTTGGAAACGGAGGTCTTGGCAGACTAGCTGCATGTTTCCTTGACAGTGCAGCAACACATTCAATTCCTCTTGACGGTTATGGCATAAGATATAAATATGGTATTTTCAAACAATACTTTGAAAATGGATTTCAGTGTGAAAAAGAAGATGACTGGACACGTTTCGGAGATCCGTGGAGTATCAGGCGTGATGAATGTTCAGAAACTATAACATTCGGAGACCAGACAGTAATAGCAGTCCCATATGACATGCCGATAATAGGATACGGAAACAAAATGATAAACACACTCCGACTGTGGCAGTCAGAACCATTGAATAAATTTAACTTCGGAGAATTTAATAATCAGAAATACGATGAGGCATTCAGAGAACGCAATCTTGCTGAAGCAATCTCATCAGTTCTTTATCCTAATGACAGCAATTATGAAGGAAAGGTTTTAAGACTTAAACAGCAGTATTTCTTCTCAAGTGCGTCAATAAAGAGTATGATCAGGAACTATGTCAGCAAATACGGTAATGATTTCAGCAAATTTACATCTTGCTACTCTATACAGCTTAATGACACTCATCCTATTTCAACTATTCCTGAATTCATGAGAATACTGATAGCAGATTATCATATTCCTGTTCAGGAAACAATTGATATTACAAATAAATTATTTGCATATACAAATCATACCGTAATGGCTGAAGCTATGGAGAAATGGGATGTTTCACTTTTTAGAAGTGTACTTCCTGATGTATACCCATACGTAGTTTTTCTTAATGATAATCTTACTCATAAATTTCACGCAAAAGGCATTAGCGAAAATGAGACGGAAAAATTCAAAATCATCAGCAATGATCAGATACACATGGCACGTATGGGGATTTATGCATCACATTCAGTAAACGGAGTTGCTCATATTCATACTGAAATATTAAAAAATTCAGTATTAAAAGAATGGTACGAACTTTATCCTGAACGATTCAATAACAAAACAAATGGTATAACACAGAGAAGATGGCTTGCCCTCTGCAATCCTGAACTTTCAGCATTTATAACAGAGAGAATAGGTGACAAGTGGATAACAGATCTGAATGATCTTAAGAATCTTAATAAATATGTTGATGATAAAAAATCTCTTGATGATTTCCGTAAGATTAAAAATCAAAAAAAGCTTCAACTCTGTGAATATATAAAAAAGCATGAAGGAGTAACATTAAATCCTGATTTTATATTTGATATACAGATTAAACGACTTCATGAGTATAAACGTCAGCTTCTGAATATATTGTCTATCATAGATATTTATTATTGTATAAAAGACGGAACAATAAAGGATTTCAATCCAACTGTCTTTCTTTTTGGTGCAAAAGCTGCACCGAGATATTATCGTGCAAAAGGCATTATTAAGCTTATCAATGAAGTATCTGCAATGGTTAACGCTGATGAGTCTGTAAGTAATAAAATTAAAGTTTTGTTTGTACAGAATTATAATGTTTCATATGCACAGAAGCTTATTCCTGCTGCAGATATATCAGAACAGATTTCAACCGCAGGAACAGAAGCAAGTGGTACCGGAAATATGAAATTCATGTTAAACGGGGCTGTAACACTCGGTACTCTAGACGGCGCAAATGCAGAAATAGTTGAACAGGCCGGAGAAGAGAACAATTATATTTTCGGTGCAAAAGTATATGAAATATCACAAATATATGACTCATACAATTCACTTCAGATATATAACCAGAATCCACGTATAAAACGTGCACTTGATACACTTGTAAACGGAACATTCAGCGATAACGATACCGGTATGTTCAGAGAACTTTATAACTCGATCCTCTATGGCGCAGACTGGCACAAACCGGATCACTATTTTCTTCTGCTTGACTTTGACGCATATACGGATACAAGACTTCGTGCAAACAAGGATTATTCCGATATAATGTCATTTACTAAAAAATGCTTTATAAACACAATAAACTCCGGTAAATTCTCCGCTGACAGAACAGTGATGGAGTATTCACAGGAAATATGGGATCTTTAATCTCATGATATAGAAGGGGCTGTAAAAAAAACAGCCTCTTTTTTTATTACCCTCTTGACAAATCTAGTCTACAGGTGTAGAATAATTATAGACTACAGATGTAGAATGAACGGAGGTTGTATTATGAATGATTATCAGATGGGTGTAGTAGAGTCCCGTTTTGCAGATATTATTTGGGACAATGAGCCCATTCCTTCACCGGAGCTTGCAAAACGCAGCCAGGAAATCCTTAATTGGAAAAAGTCAACAACTTATACTGTCTTAAAGAGATTGTGTGAAAAAGGCATTTTCCAAAATAACAAAGGTATTGTAATTTCACTTGTCTCCAAAGAAGATTTTTATTCTGCTCAAAGTGAGAAATTCGTCAAAGAAACCTTTAACGGCTCTTTGCCTGCTTTTTTTGCTGCATTTACATTACGCAAGAATTTATCTTCTGAGGAAATATCAGAGTTACGCAAAATGCTTGATAATTACGAGGAGGTGTAGTTATGGATGTTGTATTTCTAAAAGTATTGAATATGAGTATAACTGCCACTTGGGTTGTTTTAGGAGTAGTATTATTTAGATTTCTTCTCAAAAAAGCACCTAAATGGATTTCGTGTATCCTATGGTCGCTTGTGGCAATAAGACTTATTCTCCCATCTTCAATCGAAAGTATTTTCAGCCTTATTACGAGTTCTGATACTATTGATACAACAGTCTATAATGCAAGACCCTTTATTGAATCGGGTATTCACACCGTTGATAATAGGGTTAACGGTTATCTCAGTTCCCGTTATAATGAAGGTGTAACTGTTCCTGCCGGCAATACATCCAATATCTTAACTATACTCGGAGTTATTTGGATAATTGGGATTATTTTGATGCTCGTTTATACTGTAATCAGCTATATACGTATTCAAAAGAAAGTCGGTGAAGCAGCTCTCTTAAAAGAGAATACTTGGATATGCGATAATATAGACACACCCTTTATTCTGGGCATTTTCAAACCTCGAATTTATATCCCCTCAACTATGAGCGAGCAGGATATGGAGTATGTTATCGCACACGAAAAAGCTCATCTTAAACGTCGTGATCATTTGTGGAAACCTTTTGGCTTTTTGCTTTTAAGTTTGCATTGGTTTAATCCTATTGTTTGGATTGCTTATGTCCTCTTGTGCCGTGATATCGAAAGTGCTTGTGACGAAAAAGTAATTAAGGAAAAAGGAACAGAGATTAAAAAGTGCTATTCCGAAGCACTTATAAATTGCAGCGTTCCTCGTAAAAGCATTTCGGCTTGTCCCCTAGCTTTTGGCGAAACGGGAGTAAAGCAAAGAATAAAAGGTGTGCTAAATTATAAGAAGCCTGCGTTTTGGATTATTATGGTGGCTATTATTACTCTTATAATAACTTCCGTTTGTTTGCTCACAAACCCTTCTTCTATAAAACTCCAAAATATTGAGGACATTTCTCTTGGCTCAATTAAAGAGGTATATATCAGCAATGGTGAAACCTATGACTCTGTTGGTGCATTAAGTAAGGACTTGTTAAAGGATCTAACGGATATTAAAATTTCTAAAACTGAAATATCAAAAAGTCGTAGTGAATATAGAGATAAGAGCCACACTATTGTGCTACAAGAACAGCATGCGCAACATACGATTTACTCATACGTTGATAGGATTTATATACACTTTAATTCCGATTTTAAATCCGTATGGGTGAATAACATCACAAAGCCAACCCTTAGTTACAAAGTAAAAAATCCTAATGAAGCTGAAAGAGTTTATAATTTAATTTCCACTTATAATGTTAGTGCTCCTGCTGAGAATAGTGTTGATAAGTCGCAGAATGTAACCGTAACAAAGAATATTAAGTCTATTGTTGACAAGACAATAGAGGAAAATATCCCAACAGACCAAGCATTAGAATATATTTATTCGGACAGTAACTACGATTATTTTTTTCCAAGTATAAGAAGCCAATATGTAATAGTAACTTTTAATGATAGTACTCAAAAAACTGCCAAAGAGGCACTTTTAAATAAAGAAATTAAAATTTCTGATTTAGATTATTATGTCATTGATTATATAAAAACTCCGTCATGTTTTGAACCCGGAACAACAACTGACAAACAAATCTTTGATGCAGAAGTTATTGAGGTTAAAAACAACAGTATTTTAGTGACATCGTATATAAAACCAAACGAAGCTAGATCATCGGAAAAAATCTATATTTCTTTTGACCCTGAAAAACTTTATGTACCTGAATTAAAGGTCAGAGATACCGTGCGAATTGTTTACAGCGAATATATGACGGAAACCTACCCCGCACAAATCAATAGTCCTTATGCAATATTTATTCCATAAATGCTTCAGGGCAAGTCATTTCTGATATGAAAACAGAACAATAAGAATCAACTTCAAAATTGTGAAAATCACGCAACCAAGCGGATTTTCTTTTGTCTTTTATAGCAGAGTAATAACAGGAAGCTACAGGCGATTATTATGTATCGTCACTGTCCTAAGGGTTATCCCCCATTCATTTGCTGGCTTATGTTTGCCGCAAAGCATTTCTCAAACGAGTCCATCGGAAATAATGACATTACGAAATGGGATAAGGACTGCATTTGATCTTGTCAATATCCCTTGATTTCTGCTATATCCTTCCCACTGTCGGGCGGATTCGGATTTTCACCCGTTAGAGCATGCCATGGCGCGCATCTAAAAAAAGCGATGCAGATAAAGATTCTGCATCGTTTTTGATTTTATAATTTATTCTACTGTAACTGATTTTGCAAGGTTTCTCGGTTTATCAACATCATTTCCTCTGAGAACTGATGTGTAATATGCTATAAGCTGCAGCGGAACTACAGTAGGCATAGGCATAAGCAGAGGTTCAACTGAAGGAACATCAATTCTGATATCATATGCCTCTTCATCAACAGTTATATTGTCTGCGCATACAAGAACAACATATGCTCCTCTTGCCTTTACTTCCTTGATATTACTTACAGTCTTCTGTGCAAGTTCAGGCTGAGTAACAACAGCTATTACAGGCATATTTTTTGATATAAGTGATATTGTTCCGTGCTTTAATTCACCGGCAGCATATGACTCTGAATGAATATAGCTTATTTCTTTTAATTTAAGTGATCCTTCCATACTCAAAGCATAATCAAGTCCACGTCCTATATAGAGGAGGCTGTCTGCATTGATAAGGGATGATGCAGCATATTGTGTTGCATCCATTTTATCAAGTATTCCTGAAATAACATCAGGTATGCTCTGAAGAACTGTTACAAGTCTGTGGCATTCTTCCGGAGATATTTCCTTTTTAGCCAGTGCAAGCTCAAATGCAAAAAGATACATAACTGCTACCTGAACCATATATGCTTTTGTTGAAGCAACTGCTATCTCAGGACCTGCATGTGTATAAATAAGCATATCTGCCTCACGTGCTATTGATGAACCTTTTGCATTTACAACTGCAAGTGTTTCTGCTCCGTTTTTCTTTGCAAGTCTCATAGCTGCAAGACTGTCTGCCGTCTCACCTGACTGTGAAATAATTATTACAAGATCTCCCTTGCCTACAAGCGGATTTCTGTATCTGAATTCTGAAGCTATATCTACTATAACAGGCACACGTGCAATCTTTTCTATTACATATTTTCCGACAACTCCGGCATGCATTGCAGTGCCGCAAGCTACTACAAATATATTTTTAAAGTTTCTTAGTTTTTCTTCTGTTATTCCGCATTCTTCAAGATTTGGCATACCATCCTGAATACGTGATGCAATTGTAGTCTTTATTGAGACAGGCTGTTCATGTATTTCTTTAAGCATAAAATGCTCATATCCCTGCTTTTCAGCAGCATCTATATCCCAGTCAGCAGTCTTTAATTCTTTTTCTATTGCCTGATAGTGCGGATCATAAATCTTTGTACTGTAAGGACTTAAAACAGCAATCTCATCATGTTCAAGAAGGTAATAATCCTTTGTATACTGTAAAATTGCAGGTACATCAGATGCAATATAACTCTCATCCTTACCTATGCCGACAATCAGCGGACTTTCACGTCTTACTGCAAACACAGTATCTGTAAAATCACTGAATATAATTCCGAGTGCAAATGAACCTTCAAGTTCCTTAGTTGCTTCAATAATAGCCTCTACAGGATCACCGTTATAATAATAACTTATAAGCTGTGCTATTACCTCTGTATCAGTTTCACTGATAAATGTTCTTCCCTCGTTAATAAGAAATTCTTTAAGCTTTTTATAATTCTCAATAATTCCGTTATGTACAAGAGTTACATCCGTTCCGCTGTGTGGATGGGAATTTATATCTGATGGCTCTCCGTGAGTTGCCCATCTTGTATGACCAATACCTGCATGACCTGATGGTCTGCCTTCCACTTTCATTTTTTCTTCAAGGTCTGCAAGTCTTCCTTTTGATTTTGCTACCTTAATATTTCCATCCTCAAATACTGCTATTCCTGCTGAATCATATCCTCTGTATTCAAGCTTTGAGAGTGCATTAATAAGCACTTCTGTACAATTTTTCTTACCTACATATCCGACTATACCACACATGGTAAATCCTCCACTTCATTTGCAGATATTATTTTTTAATCTGCTTTTTTTATCTGCTGTTTGATACAGATATTATTTTAATGTGATCCTCAATACATCCCAAGTAATGTCTTTTTGTGTTTTTCATCACTAATCTCAAATATTAATATAACTAATTTTTTTTAAATTGTCAACACCTTTTATATCATTTTATCGTTTGTTAATAAAAGTCATCTTTGCAATATTGTCTGAAGAAGCTCAGCAAAACTTCTTCTGTCATTCTTTCTCGAGAGTATTTTTTTACATAAAATGGGGTTGTCTGTAATTATACTGTCTACATCCAGACCCTTCATTCTATTCATAAGCAGTTTTGTATTGACAGTCCACACATGAACCTCCTTTCCGGCTTCATGTGCAGCCTTGACAAAATTTTCAGTTACCACAACATATTTGACACTGAAAAAATCAGCATATTGAAGTGATGAAGCATCTCCGAAAAGCATATTTGCGATAAAGCCCGTTCTGAGTTCCGGAGCATTTTTTTTGACATATCTAAGATATGAATATGCTGTTGATGTTATTATACACTGCTCCTGCATATCATACTCATAAATAAGATCAATTACTTTATCAACAAACTCATATTCTGAATTATTAACTTTTTTTAATTCAATATTGATATTGGTTTTACCTTTGCATTCTACAAGAACTTCTTCAAGAGTCGGAATATATGATCCTGCATAGGCATCACTGAAATAACTGCCTGCATCGAGCTTTACTATATCCTTATAATCCATTTTATAAGCATATTGATTATATCCTGTAGTTCTTTTTAAATTATCATCATGCAGAACAATAATAACGCCGTCAGCAGACATCTGTACGTCAATTTCTATATAATCTGCTCCGCTTTCTATTGAATATCTCACAGCATCCATTGTATTTTCAGGTGCAAATCCTGCACCGCCTCTGTGAGCTGTAACTGAAGTACTTATCAGCATCTCCTCCAAAAAATGTGACCCATTGCTTACATATCCTACTATTGTAGTAATGTCAACAACGAACAACAAAAAGATTAAAACCGCAACACACAGGTTTCTGAATAAATTTTTACCGATTCCAATTTTTTTTAATTCAGGCAATTCTGCCGAAATCTGCGTCTGAGTAAAATATTTATGATTAAATACATATATCATTGCAGTATTGAATACTACGCCGGTTATACTTGCAAAAAAAGCAATAAAATAATATATATTACTCTCAAATCTTATAAGCCGTGCAAATGCCAGATGCGAATCACCAAAAAATCTGAGAATCAATGTCGCTGATATAATAAGAGTGATATAAACAAAGAGTATTATTACAGTAACAAAAAGATTTGTTACTGTCACATCTGTCATACATAAAAAGCACCCTTTTACAATGCCTCTTTTTTTTATACTTTCTCCCGTTTCAAAATAAAATGCCCCGAATCTGTACATCGCAAACGATACAGCAAATAAGGCTGTTACAGTAAAAATTATCCCTATATAAGCAAAAGGCATTCCTTTAAACAGATACTTAATCAATGTTCCCAGAATATCTACCTTTTCACATAATACAATAATAAAATGAAGATTATAAACCGGAAGCACTAATAACATCCATAAAACGGATTTGTACTTATTTCTTGCAAGCATACTCTTCATTTTTGAATATCCTATAAGGAATATATTTGTAATATTTATTTTTTTATCATGCATTGAATATTGAAAGCAGGCTATCAGACAATTTAATTCAAATATAGCAAGACTTACAATAACAAGGACTCCGGCAAGAAGTACTAACAGCATAACTGGATTTTTAGAAAGATCTGATATATTTTTACTTGTTATATATACAATACCGTAATTATTCATTATTATATTTACTATTTTAATAATTGCAGGAATAAAAACAAAAGCAATCGATATTCTGAAAATAAATTCGAATCCCAGCAGTGATAAAAAATTTTTTTTAATGATACGCGAAAAAATATTTATAGATTTTTTCAAAAAATCCCTCCTGCCAAAATACATATTTAAATTATATCATAATAATTGTCTTAAATCAATAATAATTAATTTTATGTTTTTAACATAAAATAAAAGAGAGATTTTTCACAATGTATATTGTTATTTATTCTATAATATCGGA
>CALMUA010000094.1 GCA_937872775.1 uncultured Ruminococcus sp. | reverse complement strand
CCCTACACGACGCTCTTCCGATCTATCTAAAGTTACTTTTATAATTCATGGAGGAAACGAGTTTGAACATAATTCTTCTTATTTCAGCTATCATTATATTAATATGTATTTTTCTTAATAGAATATCAGACAAGCTTGGCATACCGGTACTTCTGGCATTTATATTTCTTGGAATGATATTTGGTTCTGACGGACTTGTTAAAATACCATACAATGATTATATTTCTTCGGAAAAAATATGCTCTGCAGCTCTTATATTCATTATGTTTTATGGGGGTTTCGGAACAAACTGGTATAAAGCCAGACCCGTCGCAGCAAAGTCTATTATATTATCTTCCTTAGGAGTAATTCTTACTGCTGCTTTTACAGGATTATTCTGTTTTATATTTTTAAAAATAAACTTTATTGAAAGTATGCTTATCGGTGCATTACTTGGTTCAACAGATGCCGCATCTGTATTCTCAATATTACGTTCCAAGCGACTTAGTCTACGTTATAATACAGCTTCTCTTCTTGAATTAGAAAGCGGAAGCAATGACCCATGTGCGTATATGCTCACAATAATAATTATTTCAATAATCAACGGAACAGCAAATAAATTTACTATTGCATACATGATATTTGCACAAGTTATTTATGGTATCATTATCGGAGTTACAATTGCGGCTGCAGCATCATTTATTCTTAAAAAAATAAACTTCACAACTAATGGTTTTGAAACTATATTTGTATTTGCAGTTGCTATTCTTGCATATGCGTTGCCGTCAATGTTAGGTGGAAACGGATATCTCAGCACATATATCGTTGGGATAATCTTAGGAAACAGCAGTATAAAAAACAAAAAAACAATGGTTTCTTTTTTCGATGGCATTAACGGTCTTATGCAGATACTTATTTTTTTCCTTTTAGGGCTCCTTTCATTTCCATCGAAAATTCCAGACGTATTCATCACCTCACTTTTTATTGCTCTTTTTTTAACATTAATATCACGACCTCTTGCGGTTTTCTCAATACTTTTGCCATTTAAAAGCAAACTTTCACAACAGCTGGTCGTATCCTGGTGCGGATTAAGAGGTGCAGCATCAATAGTATTCGCAGTAATGGCGGTAATAAATGTTTCAACAGAAAATGATATTTTTCACATTATATTCTGTGTCGTGTTATTTTCTATTCTGATTCAGGGATCATTGCTGCCCTTCTTTGCAAAGAAATTAAATATGATTGACAATACAGATGATGTATTGAAAACATTTACTGATTATAGTGATGAAGTGCCCGTACAATTTGTAAAGTTCACAATAATAGACTCACACAAATGGTGTAATAAGTCAATAAAAAATATTATTCTTCCTCCTGATACTATTCTCGTTCTTCTTTTACGTAACAAAGAACAGATAGTACCTAATGGAAATACCGTACTACTGAACAATGATGTATTAATATTGTGTGCACGTTCCACAGAAAAGATAAATGGAGTATGCTTTATTGAACGACATATAACAAACGGAGACAAATTTATCGGAAAGACTTTATCCGAAATAAAAAAACACTCAGATATATTGATTATAATGATACAAAGAAACGGAAAAATAATTATCCCTAAAGGTCAGACTACAGTAAAAGAAAATGACCTTATAGTTATCACCTATACTGAAAAAGAATTTAAACTATCAATATAACTCAGGCATTATGTCTCCCGGCTCTAATTTCATATTTTTATTCAACAGAAAAACAGTCTCCTTACTGAATGAAAATGTAGATCTGTACCTCATATTGCCTTGATTTTGTAAATAAAAGTTAAGAGGAATCATATACCATGAAACCACAAATAAATCTAAAAAAAACAGCTCTTGATGTGTTAATTACATCAGGATTTGTCATTGGTGCTATATTACTTTCATTTATTCTTAAAATCACAGATAATACATCTGCCTCTGCTCCGATGATTTTTATTTTATCTGTATTTCTCGTATCAAGATTTACACATGGATATATATATGGCATACTTGCATCTCTCTCAAGTGTCCTTATTGTAAATTATATCTTTACTTATCCTTATTTTGAATTAAAATTTACCCTATCCGGATATCCGGTATTTGTTATGTGCATGCTTGTTGTTTCAATTGCTACAAGTACAATTATCACCCAAAATAAGCAACAGGAAAAAACAAGGATCGAATCTGAACGAGAAAAAACTCGCAGTAATCTTCTGCGTGCTGTTTCACATGATCTTCGTACACCTCTTACAGCAATTAATGGAGCATGCTCTGTAATGGTTGAAAATGATGATTTTATTTCTAAAGAAAAACGTATCAAGCTACTGAATGAAATTATTGATGACTCAGGATGGCTTATCCGTATGGTTGAAAATCTTCTTTCTATAACACGTATTGATGCAGAAAATGCAAGAATAGTCAAAAATCAGGAGGCAGTTGAAGAGGTAGTTGCAGATTCAGTCTCAAAATTTAAAAAACAATATCCGACAATAAATATAATTGCTGAAATCCCCTCTGAGTTAGTTATAATTCCTATGGATGTAATTTTAATCGAACAGGTTCTTATAAATCTTCTTGAAAATGTTGTAATTCATTCAAATACTGCTACTGAAATAATACTTTCTGTAAACATTATGTCAGATTGTGTGGAATTTTCCGTTTCTGATAACGGAGACGGTATCTCTGATGATGTTCTTGCTCACATTTTTGACGGATATTTCAACAAAACATATGAAAAAAACGGTGATACAAAACGTAGCATGGGAATAGGGCTTTCTGTCTGCAATACAATAATCAGAGCACACGGAGGAACTATGTCTGCTAAAAATAAAAAGTCCGGCGGAGCAATATTTACATTTACATTGCCTGCCGGAGAGGAGTAATATTATGTCATATAATTACAGTATAGTCATAGCAGAGGATGAAAAAGCAATACGGAGTATCATGAAAATGGTATTTGAGGCAAATGGATTTAATGTGTATTCAGCCCGGAACGGAAGTGAAGCAATGATGCTTATTACTTCAAAATGCCCTGACGTAATAATACTTGACCTGGGTCTTCCTGATATGGATGGATTTAAAATAATAAAAAATGTACGTCAATGGTCTGAAATTCCTATAATTGTCGTATCTGCCCGTTCTCTTGAACGTGATAAGGTAAATGCTCTTGAACTGGGTGCTGATGATTATATTACAAAGCCATTCGGAACAGCAGAATTACTTGCACGTGTAAATACCGCAATACGCCACTCATTATCACTTAAAGCAATGAAGAAAACTGATACACAGACTGAGTTTAAAATAGGTGAGCTGACCGTAGATTTCAAGAAAAAACGTGTACTTATAAACGATGAAGATGTCCATCTGACTCAGAACGAGTATAAAATCGTTGCACTTCTTTCCCATAATGCCGGAAAAATACTAACATATGACTATCTTATCAAAAATATATGGGGACCGAATCTGCAAAGTGATAATCAGATACTTCGTGTAAACATGGCTAATATCAGACGTAAAATTGAAAAGAATACTGCCGCCCCTGAATATATTATAACTGAAATAGGCATTGGCTATCGCATGAACGAAGAATAGAAACATTAGGGCAAAGTAGTTTGTTAAAAAAAATTTTCAGCCTCCAGAATAGTAGAATCTACTATTCTGGAGGCTGTCAGCAATTTCAGATTTGTCAATTCACATTTTATGCGAAATGCAAATTGCGTTATTGCCATACCAGATATCAATTTCTTAAGTGTTGACATTGTGACAAAAAATCCCTGATCCCCTCACCAGAGATGAAAAGTCTCTTTTCACTATTACTCTTGAATCAGCTCTGCAATATTAAGCACATGATCACCAATTCTTTCAAAATCAGTTATCATTTCAGAATAAATTACACTTATATCACCACTGCATTTATTTTCACGCAGACGATCTATCTGATTTTCCCTGTATGCCTCTGACAAGCTGTCAATTCTTTTTTCTGCCATACTTATAGATACAAATGTCATATGTGAAATTGATGGTTTCGAAAAATCAAGAAGCTCTATGCTCGAAAGCGCTGCCTGCTTCATTTCTTCAATTTCCGCAAAGGCCTCATCTGTTACTGTATGTCCTTTTTTATTAAGAAGAACTGCATATTCTGAAATGTTCATGGCATGGTCACTTATTCTTTCTATATTTCCGATTATCTTAAAAAATGAACTTATTGTCTGAGCATCCTTCTCTGTCATTTCACACGACATAAGTGACGATATATATTTTGATATTTCCGCATTGAGGAAATCAACATATTCCTCATATTTTTCCACCTGTTCAGTTTTATCACTGCTCCATGAAAGAATATTTTCAAACGAAAGCTTAACATTTGATAAAGAAAGCTCTATCATATGGCATATTTCATTTCTTATCTGTGAAACTGCAACACTCACTGAACCTATTTTATGATTAATAACAGAAGCTGGTGAAATAAATTTAAGAACCATTTCATCCGCATTTTCATTCTCATGTTCAGGAAGAATAATTTTTGCAATTTTCTCAAGGACCGTTCCAAACGGAAGCATAAGAAGAGTTGTAACAATATTAAATGTTGTATGAACATTTGCAATCTGTGCAGCCGTATTATTCGGTGTAAGGGATTCCATAAAGCTTGTAAAAGGTGTAAGCACACAAATCAATGTAAACACACTTGTTCCGATAATATTGAACATAAGATGAATAATTGTTGATCGTCTTGCATTTCTTGATGTACCTATTGAAGCAAGTACTGCAGTAATGCATGTTCCGATATTTTGTCCGAACAGTACAAAAACAGCGCTTGAAAGAGAAATTGTTCCGCTCATTGCGAGTGCCTGCAAAATACCTACAGATGCTGACGAAGACTGTATTATAGCTGTAAACAATGCGCCTGCAAGGATACCAAGAAGAGGATTTGAAAGATTAGTCACAGCATCAACAAAAACCTTTGAGTCTCTTAGTCCGGACATACTGTCGCTCATCATCGTCATACCTATAAACAAAACTCCAAGACCACCTATTATGTATCCCCAGTGATGAAGTTTTTTGGATTTAAGAAATACAATAAAAACGACACCTGTAATAGCAAAAAGAGGAGCAATAACACCAATATCAAGTGCAATAAGCTGTCCGGTTATAGTTGTTCCTACGTTGGCCCCCATAATTACCCATATGGCCTGACGAAGAGTCATAATACCTGAATTTACAAAACCTACAACCATTACAGTTGTTGCAGATGATGATTGTATTACAGCTGTAATTCCTGCACCTACAGCAACACCCAAAAATCTGTTTGCTGTCAGCTTCTCAAGGATTTTTTTCATTTTATCCCCTGCTGCCTGTTCAAGACCATCACTCATCATTTTCATTCCAAAAAGAAAAAGTGCTAGTCCACCTAAAAGTACCGTAACTTCAGTAAAACCCATTACTTTTTACTCCCTTCAATTTTAGAACTGGATTTTTTTTTACGCCTGATTGACACAATAATGTATGCAGATACAACCAATATCAATATTATTGCAAGCACTGCATCTGAATAAATGCCAAGCCATATCTGCACAGTGTGCCATGTATCACCTGCAAGATATCCTATCCATGTAATTAATATATTCCATATTGTGCTCCCCGCAAATGTCAGTAAAATAAAATTTCTAAAATTCATTTTAGAAATTCCGGCCGGAATTGAAACAATACTTCTTACAACAGGAATGCACCTGCATAAAAAAACCGCCTTTCCCTCAAATTTCTGAAACCACTTATCTGCATTCTCTATACTTTCAGCATTAAGATGAAGTATTCTACCAACCCTTGAAGACATCAGATTTTTAATTCTCTGCTTTCCCAGAATACTGCCTATAGAGTATAACAGCACTGCTCCGGACATTGAACCAAGAGTTGCACATGTGATGGCAAGCCAGATATTAAGTGTTCCAAGATGTGAAGCATATCCCCCGAACAGAAGAATACCCTCGGACGGAATAGGGGGAAATATATTTTCAATAAAAATTAAAAAAAATACACCTACATAACCAAACTTATCTATAAGTTCAATCATTGTATCCTGCATATCATCCCTCTTTTTCATATTTTTTTTCCGACGTAATATATTGTACATTTATAGAACGTTAATTGTTGTTAAGAAATTCGGAATGGTGTTAAGAAATATTAAGAAAAAAATCTATCAGTGCTCATAGCACTGATAGATTTTTCTAAATTATAATATAATATCTGAAGCCATTCTATTTACTGTTTTTTAGTAGCTTTTTTTTGAATATCTTCCTTTTTTTCATCATCATTTGAATCTGATTCTGAATCAGAACCTTCAAATTCAATTGTTTTCTTTTTACTTCCATCTTTAATTGAACTTATTACAGCTGCAAAAATATATATAACAAAAATAAGTGCGTTTCCGATAAGCAGTATCATCTTTGCACTATCAAGTGCATTTGTTATTAGGTTGACATTTGATGAACTTGCAGGAACCAATACATTATACGCATTTGAAAATGAAACATTTTCATAGTATTCATCAGCTGTCTTATTTACATTGTCAAGAAGAACATTTACCTTTTCATTAAGCTTCTGAAGATTTCCATCAACTTTATCCATCTTTTCTTGTGAACCAACCGGCAAACTGTTAAGCGCTGTTATTCTTGAATTATAATAGTTTATACGCTGAGTTGTTGATGAGAGCTGAGTCTGTGTATCTATCTTCTGATTAATAAGAGAATCATACTGAGGAGAAGCCTGAGTATAATTTGCGCCTAAGCTGTCTTTGTCTTCACCAAACATAAGAACAGTATCCTTCTGATAATTATTAAACGAATCAATGATTGACGCAAGCTTTTCTTCAGTTACTGCTCTTTCTCTTGTAAGCTGTTCAACTCTGTACTGATAATATGTCACAGCTGCATCTTTATCTTTTGTAACATTATTAACTGCTATGTATGATGATATCAAATCAAGATCTATACTTTTAATTGTGCTTATTGTTTCAGACAAATCTGCAAATGTATATCCTGTAATGTTTGAACGGAAACGTGTTGCATCGCTGACTGACAACTGGTCAACATAACTTTTTAATGTGCTAAGAGTATCATTGAATACATCAACTGCTTCTGAATAGTCATAATCATTGTAGTCAAGTGTTGTTATTGCACTTCCAAGTGATTTATTGTATCCATAGGTATCAAAGAAATAATCCTGATAGCAGTTAAGAATCTCATTGAAAACCTGAACAGCTTCTGATGACTTATAGCCTGTATTTGCATAATTAAAAGAAACATTATACTGTGTCGGATAATATTTTGTATCAAGCATTTGCTGAGCAGCATCAAGTGAACTGTTACCAGCACCACTTTCATATATACTCTTGTATGCAGTTATTCTTTCTATTGCATCTTTAGGAATAATACCCTCAATTGAAATATCCTGTCTTATTGCTTCTAATTCTCCAACCGAACGTCCAAGATTAGTAAGAGCCATTTCTATTACAGCAGGACTTTTTAAAGAATTTACATCCAATTTATTTCCTGCAGGATCAAGACCTGATTCAATGCCCTTATATGCGAAACTTACAAGAGATTTAAGTTCTTTATGATCATCTGACTTAAATATTGCAGCACCAACTAATGATAATATTGACACAATTATTGATGCACAGATCCATATAGCAAGATACCGTTTGAAATTTTTAAATAAATCCCTAAGATTTACTAATGCTTCACCTTCGTCGTCATTTTCTTTTTTTAAAGTTACATTTAAATAACTTTCTCTTTTGTTATTCATTTTTCTCCTCCAAATTACAATTTAACATAATCAGACAAATAATACTATTCAATCACTACCAGAAAAATAATACTATTCAATCACTACCAGAAAAATAAGTTGAAAATTAAACAAATCCATAAAAAATAAATACGGATGTTTTTTCTTATTTAAAGGTTTTAGTAAAGATATTTTTTTTAAAACTTTTCACATCAGATGTTTATATTATATCACAAGTCACTTTAATTGTAAAGAAGTAATTTATCTTTGTTTTTTTTATTATGAGTCTCTATTTTTGGTTTTATAGCACAAACGTCTGTGTAATTTTCATGAATATTTGTGATTTATTTCCTTTATGGGCCTGAATCAAGACTTAATATTTCAAATAATACTGTCAGTATATATGTCTAATTTTTCATAGACAATGCTGTTGATTATAAACCGATAGGCATACGTTTATTTATATATTAAACACTTTTTGCTTAGTTTACATTAAAATACATATCTATATCTGTAGGGTGCTCTATACCGTCAATAATCCCCTTGTCGTTATATTGCCACATTTTAAATTCATAAGGGAATTCAGGATATTCTTTGTACTCAGCCAGCCATAAATCATATCCTGTAAGTTCTTTAAGTTCATATTTATCGTATTGTTTTCTCAATAAATTGAGTGAAGCGTATACCATTGGTGTATATCCTGCTTCCTCAATTTTTTTACAGAATGCAATACAGCAGCGGGTAAGCATCTTACCGTCAAGATTATCCGTTCTGGCAGGACTTTGGGTTATTACCTCCCAGTCAAACACAACAGGATATGTAATATTAAAGTTTTGTATGTGTTTTATTACAAAATCAGCTTCTTCCTCCGCTTCTTTTTCTGTTACTGCCTGTGAGAAAAAATATACTCCGGTTTCTACTCCTGCTGCTGATGCTTCCTGGATATTTTTATGATAAAACTCATCAAGGTTAAGGAGACCTGTCTGATAACCTCTGTATCCAAGTCTTATCATGGCAAAATCAATTCCTGCAGCTTTTACTTTTGTCCAGTCTATATTCTTCTGTGCATATGATACATCTATTCCTGCTGTTGATTTTCGCTGACCATTTTCATAATAATATTTGTAGCCGTTTTCAGTTGTAATATTCTCAAGATTATATTCATGCTGAGAAATTCTTGGTTTGCTGATTCCGTATTCATCATATTCATTTACTTCTTCAGCTATCATACCAATCTCTGAATATGATGTTATTTCTTTAATTACCAGTATTAACACAACGGATATAATAGCAGCAGTCACTGTCAGACTTATTGTTATTACAC
The DNA here is from genome assembly GCA_937872775.1 of uncultured Ruminococcus sp. GTDB lineage: Bacteria > Bacillota > Clostridia > Oscillospirales > Ruminococcaceae > HUN007. Next base: position 179 of record CALMUA010000094.1, on the reverse strand, counting down.
GCTGTTTTACTGTAGTATTTTTAATAAAACAAATAATTCTGTTTATCCCGCTCATTATTTCGCACATTCACTCTCCCGCTTATATTAGTTCTATTTATTTTAAATAAATGGTCTTTAACATTTTAATAACATATAAAAATGTTAATTATCCGGAAATAATCATTACCTGATTAAGTCCA
>CALMUA010000093.1 GCA_937872775.1 uncultured Ruminococcus sp. | reverse complement strand
ATAAATATATAATAAGGATTATGTATAGTGTAATAAATGATAAATTAAGAATAAATTGTAATCAAAGTATATAGATATATAAAATTTTATACTACAATTTGAGCGAACATGCACAAAAAAATTCTAAAATTACTATAACCATTAACAAACTTTTCATTCTTACTTTACATTACGATGAAAACATATTATAATAATAATAGCAATAAGGTATTCGGATGATTTTTTGGTGAAAGTATACTAAAAAAAAATCGATATCTTATTTAGTAGTTTGAATCATCAGAAAGTACAAATTTTATTTCATGGAAAAAAATACAACTATCTGATAACATTCAGACTTGCTTTTGTTTGCACAGTTAGGGTTTTGAAAGGTTTAGAAAAATTATTATTGAAAATTAGGAGGAAAAACAATGTCAAGTAAAAAACTCAGAAAAGTACTGGCTACTGTAGCAGCCGTTGCTATGCTTGCAGGCTCAGTAGCAACACCTATGATGAGCGTTTCAGCAGGTCAGGTACTTGGTGAAACAGGTTTCGAGTATAAGGCACTTCCTTGGCACACTTGTGAATCAAGTCCGGCTAAGCAGGAGTTCACTCTCGATGGTGAGGCATTCCACGCAAAGATTATCAAAGCAAAAGGTGCTGACGGCGAAAAGTGGGATCTTCAGGTAAGATACAGAAACCTTAACTTCAAGGCAAATCATAAGTATACAGTAAGCTTCAAGGCTAAGGCTAAGAGAGCCGGTATGGAGCTTTGCTCAAAGATCGGTAACATCAAGGGCGATGAAGAGTACTTCGTTATTAACGAAACTAAGATGCAGATGGGCCCTCACATGGGCGGTCAGTGGGGTAAGGCAGCAAAACTGACAACAGAATACCAGGAATTCACCGGAACATTTACTCCTACTAAGGATCTTAAGGCTGCAGAGTGGGCAATGCATTATGCAAAGGGTACTAAGTATGAGGGTAACGCTCAGGACGGTGATGAGATCTGGTTCGATGATATGTCAATCATTTGTGAGACATGTGATGAATGTGATGCTGATCCAAAAGAATCATACGGTGCAGTAAGCCGTGACTGGGGCGCATTAGCTGTTGATGAGGACACTTATAAGCCTGGCGGAAAGCTCAACAACTACATTTCAGTAAATCAGATCGGTTATTATTCTAACCTCAGTAAGGTTGCTGTACTTGGTGATAACAAGGGTGATATTACTCACGGAGCTTCATCAATTGACCTTACAAAGGATACATATGATTTCGACGTTTGTGATGCTAAATCAGGTTCTGTAGTTTACTCCGGTACATCTGGTAAGAAAATTAAGGATGCTGATTCAGCCGATACTGTTTGCAAGCTTGATTTCACAGAGTTCAATAAACCTGGCAGATACTACATCAAGGCAGGCGACTGGAGATCATTTGAGTTCAATATTGGTGATAACATTTATTCAGATGACAGTCACAATATGCTCACAAACTCTTTGAACTACTTCTATCAGAACCGTTCAGGTATTGATATTGAAGAAGATTACATTACTTCAGGAGACAAGTCAACACTTGCTCATAAAGGTGGACATAAAACAGATACAGCTTCAGTTCAGAAGATCTGGAAGAACGAGTATTTAAGTAAGGATGAAGCTACAGCTACATATGCATCTTCAAAGATCACTGCAAATGGTGGTTGGTACGATGCCGGTGACCACGGTAAATACGTTGTTAACGGTGGTATCGCTGTATGGACTCTCCAGAATATGTATGAGAGAGCTATCCAGACAGAAGAGGGTAAAGAGAAGTTCGCTGACGGTTCAGGCACAATGGCTATTCCTGAAGAAGGAAACAAGATTCCGGATGTTCTTGATGAAGCAGCTTATGAGCTTGACTGGATGGCACAAATGGTTGTTAAGTCTGATGAACCTACATGGGGCAAGTATGCAGGCCTTGTATACCATAAGCTTCATGACCATAAGTGGACAGGACTTGCAACAAAGCCTTGGGAGTATGAAGAAGACTGGGGCACTGTTCGTATAGTAAAACCACCAACGTTTGCTGCTACACTTAACTTAGCTGCATGTGCTGCTCAGGCTGCAAGACTCTGGGAGCCATATGATTCAACTAAGGCTGCTGAGTACCTTGATATAGCTAAGAAGGCTTATGAAGCATATGAGAAGTACTGGTATGAAGCTGCTGAGGATGAAGAGTACAACGAGAATTCACTCTACGCTCCTATGTATCAGGCAAAGGGCGGCGGACCTTACGGTGATAATGAAGTAAGAGATGATGCTTACTGGGCAGCTTGTGAAATCTTCGTTTCTGCAAAGAAAATGGGCGATTCTGCTGCTGATGATTACTATAATAAGCTTTCTGAATACAAGAATGCTTTCGAAGTAACAACAAGAATTACTGGCGGTGAGAACAAGGACGGTTCACTTACCACATTTAACTGGGGTAATACTGCTTCTGCAGGTTCACTGTCACTTGCTCTCCATAAGGATATCCTTTCTGAATCAGAAGCTAAGACAGTTGAAGATTCTATCCTTGCTGCTTCTGATGAATATATCAAGACAGAGGATAAACAGGGTTACGGTATTCCTTATCTCTATGATGGTGATGGATACAATGATCCTAACAACCTCCCTGAGGATATTATCATCAAGGGTTATGAGTGGGGTTCAAACTCAATGGTTATCAACAATGCTATTGTTATGTCATATGCTTACGACCTGACAAAAGATGTTAAGTACATGAACGGTGTTATTACCGGTATGGACTACCTCCTCGGTACAAACCCACTTTCATTCTCTTACATTACTGGTTACGGTACATACCACGAGCAGAATCCTCACCACAGATACTGGTCATATGAGCTCGACGATACTCTTCCAAAAGCTCCAGATGGTGTACTTTCAGGCGGCCCTAACGCTGGTCTCCAGGATCCATATGTAAGAGCTCTCGGATTCGTTTCTGGTGATGAAGACAACCCGTCACAGAGATGTTTCGTTGACTCAATCGAAGCATGGTCAACAAACGAAGTTACAATCAACTGGAACGCACCACTTGCTTGGATTGCTTCATTCCTCCAGGACGAAGCTGCAGACGCAGGCGGAGACGGTCAAATAGTAATACCACCAGTTGGTTATTTCATGTACGGTGATCTTGATGAAAACAAAAAGGTTGAAATCACAGACCTTACATATCTGAGTATGTACTTCCTCGGTGACTACAAACTTTCTGGTGATACACTTAAAGCAGCTGATGTAAATGGTGATGGTGGCGTAGACCTTGCAGACCTTGCTCATTTAAAACAGTATGTTTCTAAAGACCCAGTAGTACTTGGACCAAAGAAATAATACTTTAACAACCTAAATATTAAATACCCCGGTATATTATACCGGGGTATTTTTTTAACAGTACAAAGGTCAGATACTGAATGAAAAAAGAGGCTGGTAATCGTGTTCATATCAGTTTTCAGATTAATTTTACGTCAGGTAATAAAAAAATTATATTAAAAATCAGGAGGAGAAAACAATGTCAAGTAAAAAAATCAGAAAAATAATAGCTACTGTAGTAGCAGTTGCTATGCTTGCCGGCTCAGTAGCAACACCTATGATGGGTGTATCGGCAGGTCAGATACTTGGTGAAACAAGTTTTGAGTTTAAGGCACTTCCTTGGCGTACTTATGAATCAAGTCCGGCCAGGCAGAATTTCGCTCTCGAAGATGGGGCACTTCACATAACGATTTTCAAAGCAAAAGGTGCTGACGGCGAAAAGTGGGATCTTCAGTTAAGATACAGAAATCTTAACTTCAAGGCAAATCATAAGTATACAGTAAGCTTCAAGGCTAAGGCTAATAGAGCAGGTATGGAGCTTTGCTCAAAGATTGGTAATATCCATGGTGATGAAGAGTACTTCGCTCTTAACGAAACCAAGATGCAAATGGGCCCTCACATGGGTGGTCAGTGGGGTAAAGCAGCTAAGCTGACAACAGAATTCCAGGAATTTTCCGGAACATTTACTCCTACTAAGGATGTTAAGGCTGCAGAGTGGGCAATGGATTATGCAAAGGGTACCAAGTATGAGGGTAACGCTCAGGACGGCGATGAAATCTGGTTCGATGATATGTCAATTATTTGTGAGACATGTGATGCGCTTATTGATGGTGGAGACGGATCATACGGTTTTGTAAACCGTGACTGGGGCGCAGAAGCTGTCGACCCGGACACTTATATGCCTGGCGGAAAACTCAACAATTACATTTCAGTAAATCAGATCGGTTATTATCCTTACCTTAGTAAGGTTGCTGTACTTGGTGATAACAAGGGCGATTTTACTTATGGAGCTTCATCAATTGATCTTACAAAGGATACATATGATTTCGACGTTTGTGATGCTGAATCAGGTTCTGTAGTTTTCTCCGGTACATCGGGCAAGAAAATTAAGGATGCTGATTCAGGAGATACTGTTTGTAAGCTTGATTTTACAGAGTTCAGTAAACCTGGCAGATACTACATCAAGGTAGGCGACTGGAGATCATTTGGGTTCAATATCGGGGACGACATCTATTCAGATAGCAGTCATGATATGCTCACAAACTCTTTGAACTACTTCTATCAGAACCGTTCAGGTATTGATATTGAAGAAGAATACATCACTTCAGGAGACAAGTCAACACTTGCTCATGAAGGTGGACATAAGACAGATACAGCTTCAGTTCAGAAGATCTGGAAGAACGAGTATTTTAGTAGGGATGAAGCTACAGCTACATATGCATCTTCAAAGATCACTGCAAACGGTGGTTGGTATGATGCCGGTGACTACGGTAAATACGTTGTTAACGGTGGTATCACTGTATGGACTCTCCAGAATATGTATGAGAGAGCTATCCAGACAGAAGAGGGCAAAAAGAAGTTTGCTGACGGTTCAGGCACGATGGTTATTCCTGAAGCTGGAAACGATATTCCGGACATTCTCGATGAAGCAGCTTATGAGCTTGACTGGATGACACAAATGGTTGTTAAGCCGAATGAGCCTACATGGGGCAAGTATGCAGGCCTTGTATACCATAAGCTTCATGACCATAAGT
>CALMUA010000092.1 GCA_937872775.1 uncultured Ruminococcus sp. | reverse complement strand
TAGTAAAATTAAAAAATGTATATATATCTTTATCTATTTGTACGGGGCGTTTGTCTGGGTTATATATATAAATGCATTTATTTAAGGGGATTTTAAACAATATGAGTATACAGTGTCATAAACATTCAGAAGCATTGGTTCCTATTGATGAAATTGATGGATTTAAAGTTCGTCCTGGTTTTTTTCTTATTAACGGGGCAACAGCAATACAAAACGGAGTAAATTTTACAATTCACTCATATAATGCAACATCATGCGAGCTTTTACTTTTTAAACGAAAAGAAAGTAAACCCTATGCCATTCTGCCATTTCCGAAGACATACCGTATTGGAAATACTTTTTCAATGATAGTGTTTGATATTGATATTCTTGAATTTGAATATGCCTATAGAATGGATGGACCTTATAATAAGAAAAAAGGTTTGCTGTTTAATAAAAATGCATGTCTGCTTGATCCTTATGCGAAAGCTGTAACAGGGCAAAGCAAATGGGGAGTTAAGAATGATGAAAAAGAAAATGCATATCGTGCAAGAGTAGTTGATGATACATTTGACTGGGGCAATATGAAGCAGCCTGAAATTCCGTTTCAGGATCTGATAATTTATGAACTGCATGTAAGGGGTTTTACAGTTGATAAATCTTCTAGTGTTAAGAACAAGGGCACATTTGCCGGCATAATGGAAATGCTTCCGTATTTTAAAGGGCTTGGTATAAATGCAGTTGAACTTATGCCAATTTTTGAATTTGATGAGATGGAAGATATACGTGTAGTAGACGGAAATACTCTTTATAATTATTGGGGCTATAACACAATAAGTTTTTTTGCTCCTAATACAGGATATACTTCTGCGATAGAATATAATCGTGAGGGACACGAGCTTAAAACATTAATAAAAACATTAAATGAAAACGGGATAGAAGTAATTCTTGATGTGGTATTCAATCATACTGCCGAGGGTGATGAAAAAGGACCGTTTTTCTCATTCAAGGGCATAGATAATAACATTTATTACCTCCTCACGCCTGATGGAAAATATTATAATTTCAGTGGATGCGGTAATTCTCTTAACTGTAATCACCCTATAGTTCATCAATTTATTCTTGACTGTCTGAGAAATTGGGTAATAGACTACCGTGTTGATGGATTCAGATTTGATCTTGCAACTATTATGGGACGAAATGAAGACGGATCTCCTATGAGTAACCCGCCTCTTCTTGAAAGTCTTGCATTTGATCCTATTCTGGGAAAAGTAAAGCTTATTGCTGAAGCATGGGATGCCGGCGGTATGTATCAGGTCGGAAGTTTTTCTTCATGGAAAAGGTGGGCTGAATGGAACGGAAAATATCGTGATGAGTTAAGATGTTTTCTGAAGGGCGACAGTGGAATGGCTATAAATGCCGTAAAACGTATTACGGGATCTCAGGACCTGTATAATCCTGAAAAGCGTGGTGAATGTGCGTCAGTAAACTTTATTACTTGTCATGATGGATTTACACTGTATGATCTTTATGCTTACAACGAAAAGCATAATGAGAAAAACGGATGGAATAATACAGACGGGGATAACGGAAATAACAGCTGGAACTGTGGAATCGAGGGAGAAACAGATGACCAAACAGTTCTTGACCTCAGGGCAAGACTACGTAAAAATGCATTTGCTGTCCTTATGTGCAGCAGAGGTGCTGCAATGTTCCTTGCCGGAGATGAATTCTGTAACACACAGTTCGGAAACAATAATGCATATTGTCAGGATAATATTACATCATGGATTGACTGGACCAGACTTGAGAAATATCATGAGATGTATGAATTCTGCAAATTTATGATTGCATTCAGAAAAAAGCATGAAGTCATAAGAAGAAAAACAAATCAGTCAACATGTGGTTTTCCTGATCTGAGCGTTCATAATGGTAGCCCATGGAATCAGAATTTTAATGATGATACAAGGGTAACAGGTGTAATGTTTGCCGGAAGAAACGCAGATGATACAGAAGATGATATTGTGTTCCTCGGAATAAATACTTTCTGGGAGCAGCAGCAGATTAAGCTTCCCGATCTTCCGCATCATCTTATGTGGAATGTTGTGGTCAATACCATTCATGCACATAGTGATGCTTTTAATTATAACAATATTACCCGGAGAGCTGGAAATACAATTTTTCTTAGTCCAAGATCAGTAGTAATACTGACAGCTGAAAAAAGCAATGCTTCTGAGAATTGATTATTTTATATTTAATCATATTATTTTTTTTATCCGTTACAGCACATATAATGTGTTTTGTAACGGATTTTTTATTAACAAACCAGGAAATATTAAAATTATTTTTTATTTCTGAAACTTCTCTTGACAAAACCAGCGTGCTTTGATATACTAGTAAAGGTATATACACTTTAGCGGTTTAAAGCATAAACAATTTAAATCACAAAGTAAAATTAATAGGAGGGTTTAATATGATATGGTTAATCTTGATATTGTATGTGCTTATTATGATCGGTATCGGCATAGCAACATCAAAAAACAGTTCATCTATTGATGGTTTTGTTCTTGGAGGTAGAAATTTAGGATCGTGGCTTACTGCATTTGCATTCGGAACATCGTATTTTTCAGCGGTTGTGTTTGTAGGGTATGCAGGACAGTTCGGATGGACCTATGGTTCTTCAGCAACATGGATCGGTGTGGGAAATGCGTTGCTTGGAAGTGCTCTTGCATGGATAGTGCTCGGAAAGAGAACAAGGTGTATGACAAAGCATCTTAATGCTTCAACGATGCCTGAGTATTTTGAAAAAAGATTTAATTCAAAAGCACTTAAAACTTCATCATCAATAATTATATTTGTATTCCTTATTCCATATACAGCTTCTGTATATAATGGACTTTCAAGACTTTTTTCTATGGCATTTGATATCAAATATTCAGTTTGTATTATTGCAATGGCTCTTCTCACTGCTGTATATGTAATACTTGGCGGATATGCTGCAACAGCAATAAATGATTTTGTTCAGGGATTGATAATGCTTGGCGGTATAGCAGCCGTAGTAATTTTTGCACTTAATAATAAAGGCGGATTGTCATCAGCTATGGAACAGCTTGGAAATGTTGATACTGCAGGTGCTGCAAAGGATACACTTAATTCTATATTTGGTCCTGATCCTATAAGTCTCGCCGGAGTTGTAATTCTTACATCGCTCGGTACATGGGGACTTCCTCAGATGGTACATAAATTCTATGCTATAAAAAATGAAGATGCTATAAAGAAAGGTACAATAATTTCAACAGTATTTGCAATAATTGTTGCAGGCGGTTCATATTTTCTTGGAGGATTGGGAAGAATTTATTGTACAAGTGATCCAGCAGACGGAAGCGGAAAAGTGTTTATAAGTAAGCTTGCAAACGGAAAGCTGGATTTTGATGCTATTATTCCAAGCATGCTTGATTCATGCCTTCCTGAAATTATGATAGGACTGGTAGTAGTACTTGTTCTTTCAGCTTCAATGTCAACCCTTTCATCACTTGTTCTTACATCAAGCTCAACTGTTACGATTGACCTTATACGTCCTATGACAAAGGGAAAGCTTAATGAAAAACAGGAGATACTTGTTATGAGAATATTTATAGCAATATTCCTCATAATTTCAGTAATACTTGCACTTAATAAAAATGCATATATTTCTACACTTATGTCAATATCATGGGGGGCTCTTGCAGGATCATTCCTTGCACCTTTTATGTACGGACTATTCAGCAAAAAAGTTACCAGAGCTGCTGTTGTGGCATGCTTTATTTCAGGTGTAGGAATAACAGTAGTTCATATGTTTATTTTCAGCCTTGGTTTATTCCCTGAAATTACGAAGAGTGCGGCAGCAATGAAGGTCAATATTGCTTCACCTATAAATGCCGGAGCAGTAGCAATGTTGTTCGGATTAATACTTGTTCCTATAGTTAGCAGTTTCACAAAGAACAATGATCAGGAAATTTTAGACAAAACTTTTGACTGTTATAAACAAAAATCAAATGTTGTATAAATGTAACCAATGGAATTGATAAAAAATGATAATCCTGCTAAAATTAAAATGTAATAAATTAAAATGTAATAAATTAATTTTACTAAAGGAGTGTCAGATGAAAATTCTATTTGAAGAAATGATGGGAGAAACAAGCTATAGCCTTTTCTCGGAAGAAATCAAAAAAGATGGAACCGAAAGAACAGCATTCGGTATAGAGGTACATAAACCAGGAGAATCTGCGAAAGTACACGATATTACAACTATACGTTCAAAAGCTGAGAATGTTTATGACGCTATGGTAAGAAATGCAGTAACACCCATACATTTAAAACATACAATCGAGAATTTAATTCTTCAATAAAAAAAGAAAACAGACTGCATTAAGAGCATTTGCTCTTAATGCAGTCTGTTTTTTTATTATCTGCGTCTGATAAGTTCCATAATTGAACAATATTTATCAACCATAATAATAATAATAGATTCACGGTAACGGGGAAGGGTGAACGTGACAGGCCACATATGTTTAAGAATTATGTCAGCCTCCTTTTTGTTTATGTCGAAGTTCTGTGATGCATTTTCAAGTGCTATTTTCGGATGTGCACTGAAATGATTGTGTTTATATACATTTTTATCAAAATCTTTTCTGTCATAGAAGAAAAAATCATGAAGAAGACCTGCACGTGCTGCAGATTTTGCATCGAGTTTTAAAAATTTGCAGATAATGTAATTATAATATGAGACGTTGAGAGAGTGACGGAGTCTGGTAGTATGTTTATGATGTGTAAATGTTTCCAGCTTCAATGTTTTATCATTTATAAGGTCAATGATACATTCTATATAAGGTTTATCTTTAAGAATTTTATTTATGGTCATTTATTATCCTCCGGTAATTATAATATTTGGGCTACGATGAGCCAGCAGAAATTTTATATGAATATAACTGATTCAAGGATGATTGTTTAACAATAAGTATAATGTATAACGATTAACGTTTTATGAATATTTTTCGCAAATAATATAGAGGTATAGTTTTAATAAAAACCTATGTTTACATGGTCCTGCGGACAG
>CALMUA010000091.1 GCA_937872775.1 uncultured Ruminococcus sp. | reverse complement strand
TGTGTGGCTTAGAAGTGCTTTCTTATGCCACGATGAATAATTCAGGATTAATAAGAAATTAAGATATTTTGTAATATTGATGCTGATTTAAATAAGTTAATTATGAAGGAATGGTAATATGATTGAAATTGAAAAGTATATTCAGAAAAGACTGTTTGAACTACAGGATACAAAATTTAAGGATTTTCAATGTAAGCTGATACCAACAGTAAATCCTGATTCAGTTATTGGCGTACGTACACCTGAGCTTCGTAAACTTGCAAAAGAAATCTGTAAAATGAGTGATGCAAATAATTTTATGGACATTTATCCTCATAAATATTTTGAAGAAAATAACCTGCACGGATTTCTTATTGAAACTGTTAATGATTTTGACAGCACAATAGAATATATTGATGAGTTTCTTCCTTATGTTGACAACTGGGCTACATGTGATTTAGTATCCCCAAAAATATTTAAAAAACATTTACCAGAACTTCTTGAAAAAATTAAAGTCTGGATAAATGATGATCATACATATACAATACGTTTTGGAATAGAAATGCTTATGAGTTTTTATCTCGATGAACGTTTTAGAGAAGAATACCTTGACCTTGCTGCAGCAGTAAGATCCCAGGAGTATTATGTTAATATGATGACTGCATGGTATTTTGCAACGGCACTTGCAAAACAGTATGAAGCTACGCTTCCTTATATTGAGAACCACAGCCTTGATAAATGGACACATAATAAGGCTATACAAAAAGCTATTGAGAGCTACAGAGTAGATAAAGAACATAAAGAATATCTAAGAACATTAAAAATAAAATAAAAGTAAAGGACATGGATACTTAAAATCCCATGTCCTTTATGTTTTTATTCAAATACAAGTTGTTTAAAGGCATCTCCACGTACCTCAAAGTTTTTAAAATCATTATAGCTTGCTGCAGCAGGAGACATTACGCATGTTTTTCCTTTTGGCGTCAAATCTTTTGCATATTTTACCGCACCATCAAGCTTTGGTGAAAAATGAAGCTTGTTTAAAAATTCTTCTGATGAGAATTTTTCATGAATTTCATCATATATTCTTTTTCCTGAGTCTGACATTAAGATAATATTTGAAACGCTGCATTCTGAAAGAAAATCAATCAGAAGTGTGTAATCAATTCCTCTGTCCATGCCTCCTATAATAACAGTATCAACGTTTTTGAGACTTGATATTGCCTGTATAGTTGCCGCACATATTGTAGAGATAGAGTCATCATAGTACCTTACACCATTGAACTCACCTATATATTCAAGACGATGGGGAAGTGGCTTATACGTACACACACTGTTAAGAATATCGGCTGAATCAATACCTGTGAGTCTGCATACAGCATATGCTGCTGCAATATTAAAATAGTTATGTTTTCCTACAAGATTTATATTATCAACCGGGATTTCAGCAGTCTGTCCGTCAAACAGGATTTTGTTTTCAGAAATAAATATGTCAGCATCAGAATCGGTAGCTGAAATTGATATTATTTTTGAGAAACATTCATCATGGGAAGGCATTATATCCTTGCTGCATATCAGAATGTCATTATTACTCTGGTGCTTATAAATGTTCTTCTTTGCATCAGCATATTTTTCAAATGTTCCGTAGTGGTCAAGATGCTCTTCAAAAAGATTTAAGAATATTGCAAAGCCAGGGGATACACTCAGATTTTCAAGCTGGTGGCACGAAAGTTCAAATACTATTTTCGTTTCCGGATCAATATTATCAATAACGTCGAATGAAGGTATTCCGATGTTTCCGGTAAGCACACAATTTTTACTGCATTCAGACAGAATATGATGAATCAAAGTAGTAGTTGTACTTTTGCCTTTTGTTCCTGTAATACCGATAATCTGATTTGAATAATATTCGATAAATATTTCAGTCTGGGATGTAATTTTACATTTGTACAAATCAAAAGATTTTGAGAGTACAACTCCCGGACTTTTAAATACAATATCATAATCATCAAGACTATCCTGATATGCATCACCTGTTATTAATCTTACGTTTTCAGGCAGATCAGGAACAGAATTTTTATCTGCTATTGTAACAGATTTATATCCGCCAGCTTCGCAGATCCTTTTATATGTTGATTTTCCTTCACGGCCAAAGCCGAGAATAAGAATGTTTTTATTACTGATATATTTTTTTAATAGTTCAATCATATTGTTTCCCTTTATTTAAAGCATTTATTTTTTAGTATTTGCTCAAACTGTTCAGGTAAATTATTTATGCTGTTATAAAATGTATGAAGCGGATTTTCTTTATTGCAATACTGATTGAACAGATCGGTTGATTTATAATATTCAAACAGATACGGCAGTTTTTTATTTTCAGCTTCACGATTTTTTATTGCCTGTGTTACAGAAAAATTAATTTCTTCACGACTTCCTACACATTCAAAAGGTTTTTCATCTGTTAATCCTATAAGCTTTCTGAATGTTTCAAGCATATCTTCCCTGTCAGCAATATTGTTTCCAAGGATATCGCATAAAGTTTCATATTCAATAAAAGGGGAGAGTATAAGACATACGAAAAGACATTTTGAACAGTTTCCGCACCACGAATCTGATTTGCTTCCGACATTACAGCTGCGAAAAATTTTATGATAAGAAGTCAGCCCAGAGAAATATTTTGCAATCTGAAATTCGCTTAACGGTCTTAATATACTAAAATAAAATACTCCTGAATTAATATACTGCTTTTCATAATTAACAAAATCATTTTCAAATTCAAAGCTTTTTGAGTACTGGTGATTTACATATGAATCTTTAACAGTACTTTCATTTGCACTCGCTTCATTTGAAAGAACTACATATTTTTTTCCGTTGATATATGCTGCTATTACAGCTGAAAAAGCAACAATTGCGGAAAAAGGAGTATGTCCGTTTAAAAAGCCTTCGGAGTTAAGACGGAGCATATTTTTGTCAAGAGTTCTGTTTGCAAGGACAATATCAGTATCATTATATCCCGCATTATATGCAGATTGATATATTGAATTGCGACGGTTGATAAGATAGCAAAGATTATCCTCTGACATTTCACTCAGAAGATCAAGAGTGACAATAGAATCTTTTCCTCCGCCTACAGGTATAAGACATCCACTTAAAGTAGTGCCCGGATTTTCCGATACAATTGTTTCCGTACAATCTGATGCTACTGAAATAATGTTCATAAATGAATCAATATCTGTGTCAATACCATTTCTGTAGAAAAATTCGCCAAGCCCATTAAAATATTGTGTTTTCCACCATTTGACCTGTTTGTCGTCAAGTGATCCACAATCTATTTTTACTAAAGGCGAACACGTTATTTTCCAATAGCTTATCAGTTCAACCAGACCAAGTGAAAAAACAAGATTATTTAATGTTTTGTCATCTGAAAATGATCTGGATGTATATTTTTTTATTTTCCATTGAGGTGAAAATTCTGATAATCCTGTTATTTGAAAATGATAGGATATATTTATGCTGTCATCAGTCTCAGTAAGATCGTAGCTTCTGTATACAAATTCAGGATACTGAGAACGAAATTTTATAAAGTCTGACATTGTATTTTCCTCCCGTTTTTATATGAAAAATTTCCGCATACTGAAGCCCCTGTAAAAACTGCAGCCTTCAATTGAAATTGCCATAGATTCAGTTCTTACGTTTTTTCCTGACGGAGAAAAATATGAGAAGTTTCTGTCAATTACTCCGGTTATAATTCCAAAAATATTTTTATCATCTTTGGTGTAACAGGCAATATCACCTGTACGCAGCGAATCAAAATCTACTATTTCGCACGAATTATAAAGTATTTCAAGTGAATCCGGATGAAAATCTGTATTTGCGTACGCCTTGTTAATAAAATCAAGTTCATTTTCTGAACATGTTTCTGATATCGTTTTATCCATGTTAAGAATGTTGCTGAAAATAGCATCATATTTATTTGTTTCTGACATCTGATCACTCCAGTTAATTAAAATTTGTCGTTGTCGTTTTTATAAAATCACCACGGCTTACAACTATGTTATACCCGATAGATGACATTCTTTTCTGCAGGCAAAACTTGCATTCTGCCGCTTCTTCTCCTGTGCATATTTTGTTATCATAAATTTCATAAAGCTTTCTGTACTTAACAGGTGAAAGATTAGGCATAACTACGTTTGCGCCGGCTTTTATCCCAAGTTCTCTTCCATTGTCTGAAATTGTACCAAGTGCTGTGGTTGCAGGGAGAAGAACAGTAGGAAAAATGAGCCTTAAAATAGAAAGCATTTTCAGACAAAGCTCAAGGCTTCCGTTCGTATATTGTTTAAACGGAGTATCTTTATGAGAGATAAATGGTCCTATTCCTATCATTGCCGGTTGAAGTTCCTGAAGAAATCTGATATCCTCAATAAGATTTTCTGTTGTCTGAAACGGGGAACCAACCATAAATCCAGAACCGGTCTGATAGCCTATGCGGTTAAGATCAAAAAGACATTTTTTTCTGTTTTCAGGATGTAAATTTTCAGGATGAAGCTTTCTGTAATGATCATCATTTGCTGTTTCATGACGAAGAAGATATCTGTCAGCACCTGCATTATAATAGGCAAGATATGATTCATATGATTTTTCACCGAGTGAAAGTGTTACAGCACAATCAGGATACATGCTTTTTATGCTTGAAACTATATCACATATAATTTCATCTGTAAAGTAATTATCTTCTCCACCCTGCATGACAAATGTCCTGAATCCAAGCTGATACCCGCTTTTGCAGCATGACAGAATATCATCCTTTGAAAGGCGATACCTGTCAGCATTGATATTAGAAGCGCGTATTCCGCAATAATAGCAGTTGTTTTTACAATAGTTTGATATTTCTATCAGTCCACGTATATATACGTCTGTTCCATAATATTTTTTTCTTATACTTTCTGCCTGTTCATACAGATAATTATCATATCCGGATGATTCTATAAGTTCTTTAAGCTCAACGTCATCTGCATCACGGGTACAGAATAATTTATCTATTATTTTCTTCATATTTTATCTCAGATCAACTCTCTTAATTTTTCCGCTTATTGTTTTAGGAAGTTCCTTACGAAATTCAACTATTCTAGGATATTTGTAAGGTGCGGTATTTTTCTTTACATATGTCTGGATTTCTTTTTTTAGTTCATCTGTGCCTTCTTTTCCGTTTACAAGGACAATAGTTGCTTTAACTACCTGACCTCTGATAGGATCAGGTGCAGCTGTTACAGCACATTCGAGAACATAAGGAAGTTCCATGATAACGCTTTCGATCTCAAAAGGTCCTATCCTGTATCCTGATGATTTTATTACATCATCAATACGTCCTACGTACCAAAGATAACCGTCTTCATCTTTCCATGCAGTATCACATGTATGGTAATATCCGTCATGCCATACTTCTTTTGTTTTTTCTTCATTATTATAATAACCCTTGAATAATCCGCATGGGATTCCTTCATCAGATTTTATTGCAATTTCTCCTGTGTCACCGTCTTTGGCAATTGATCCATCAGGATTAAGTATTTCAATTTTATAAAGTGGGCTTGGTTTTCCCATAGAGCCTATCTTTGGCTTTGAACCTACAAGATTGCATATAGCAAGAGTTGTTTCAGTCTGTCCGAAACCTTCCATAAGCTCGAGGCCTGTTGCTTTTAAAAATTGCTGGTAAACTTCAGGATTAAGAGCTTCTCCGGCTACAGTTGCATGCTCAATACAGGAAAGATCAAATTTTGATAAATCTTCTTTTATAAAGAATCTGTACATTGTTGGAGGTGCACAGAATGTAGTGATGTTATACTTTGCAAACATAGGAAGAATATCATTAGCATCAAATTTATCAAAGTCATATGTGAATATTCCTGCTTCACACAGCCACTGACCATACAGTTTGCCCCACAGTGCTTTGCCCCAGCCTGTATCAGAGATAGTAAAGTGAAGTCCATGAGGATTAACATTATGCCAGTACTTTGCTGTAATATAATGTCCGAGAGGGTATTTATGAGAATGCAGTGCGATTTTAGGATAGCCTGTAGTGCCTGATGTAAAAAACATGAGCATGTCGTCATTTCCGCATGCAGAGTCCGGTGTGCGTTCAAACTTGTCACTGAATGTTTCAACCTCAGTGTTGAAATCATGCCATCCCTCACGTGTGTTTCCTACTATAATTTTTGTTTCAAGGCCTGGATAATCTTCAGAACCGAGTTCAACCTGATGCGCAATATCTCCGTCACCGGTACATACAATAGCTTTTACTTCGGCAGCTTTGAATCTGTATTCAAAGTCATGTTTTACAAGAAGATTTGTAGCAGGGATTACAATAGCACCGATTTTATGAAGAGCAAGAATTGAGAACCAGAACTGATAATGACGCTTTAATACAAGCATGACCTTATCGCCTTTTTTTATTCCGAGTGACATAAAGTAATTAGCAGTTTTTGATGAGTACCTGCTGATATCGCGGAATGAAAATCTTCTTTCGGTTTTGTCTTGAGAAATATGCAGCATTGCTGTTTTATCAGGACATTTTTCTGCAAGTTTATCTACTATATCAAAAGCAAAATTAAATTTATCCTCATCAATAAATCGGATATCTTTAAGTAAGCCGTTTTCATCAACGGTTGTTTTAATGAACCTGTCTGCAACGTTTTCCTGTAATTTATGTTTTGCAGATTTAACATTTACAGACTGTGTACCAAATGAAGCTTCATCATCTTCAGGCTTTAATACAATTGCATAAACTTCACAGTCAATTCCGTTAAGTGCTTTCAGAGCATGTGGGGAAGAACTGTTATAATATATTGTATCTCCTTCATTAAGAATTTCAATATTGTCGTTTATCTGAATCTTGAGCGTTCCTTTAATTA
Source organism: uncultured Ruminococcus sp. (assembly GCA_937872775.1). Classification (GTDB taxonomy): domain Bacteria; phylum Bacillota; class Clostridia; order Oscillospirales; family Ruminococcaceae; genus HUN007. The sequence continues at coordinate 32,729 of CALMUA010000091.1, read as the reverse complement.
CTATGTCAATTTCCTGGCCTTTATGAGTACTGAATACCATTTCTTTATCATCAACATAAGGGATTTTTACCCAGAAAGGTTCAGCAAGTCTGTGCTTAAATGATGGTGCAAGATTATTGTAAACAAATCCAGTTCTTCTTGCAATAGGAAGACCTTCACCCTTTCTCGTTATAGTAAATGAAGAAAGGCTAGGGCTTTCACCTTCAAGAATATCCTTCATATCTACATTGAAAATTTGTGAACATTTATATATGAATGTAAATCCGAAATCATTTTCGCCTTTTTCAAGCTCTGTATATTGTTCAACGGATATACCTGTTTTTTGAGCCATCTGCTGTTCTGTCAAACCTGAAATTTCTCTGAGTTCCTTGATTCTGGCAGCTAACTCTTTTAACTTGTTTTCCATAAAAACTCTCCTTAATGCAAATCTCTTTGTTTACTTCATTTAATAATCAGGTATCAGATTTTGTCCGGATAATAAAAAACGTCCCAAGTAAAATACTTTACTTGAGACGGATAAGTTACCCGCGGTACCACTCAAATTGCGTTTAAAAAACGCCACTCACAGACTCTAACAAGTCCTATGCATTTACGCTGCATTTACGGGAGACATCTACTTGTGACAGTATTACGTTTGAATCTCCAGCTCAGAAGTGATGGGCCATATGAATAACAATACCATTGATTTTCACCAACCATCAACTCTCTGAATATATTTTTATCCGACCGTCTTCGTCTTAGCCATTAAATATTAAATTTTGTTTCTATGCCTATTATACCACAACAGATTTGTTTGTCAATACATTTGAAATATTTTTTTTGTCAAGTCAAAAAATGTTGTTTTACTTGACTAATGTAACACTTTCGTGTTATAATTTGCTGTATTGAATTTATTTTGGGAGGATTTTATTTAATGATTAATATTGCTGTTGCACAGTCTGGCGGTCCAACATGTGCCATTAATGCATCACTTGCAGGTGTAATAAAAGAGTCACTTGCCGATAAGCGTATAAATAAGATATTCGGTTCATTAAATGGTATTGACGGTATACAGAATAACAGATTGGTAGATTTGTCAGATAAAATAAATAATGAACAGGAGCTGGAATTGTTAAAATGTACACCTGCTACAGTTCTTGGTTCATGCAGAATAAAACTAAAGTCTCATATTGACGATAAAACGACATATGAGGCTATTTTTAAGGCCTTTGACAAAAATAATATAGGAGCTTTTTTCTATATAGGCGGTAATGATTCAATGGATACTGTGAAAAAGCTTTCAGAGTATGCAAAAGAAATAAACAGTGATATAAAAATAGTAGGAATTCCAAAAACTATTGATAATGATGTAGCAATAACAGATCATGCCCCAGGATATGGCTCAGCAGCAAAATATATTGCGACTACAGTTTCAGAAATAATGCGTGACAGCTCTGTATATAATGTAAAATCAGTCACTGTTATTGAGATTATGGGAAGAGATGCCGGATGGCTTACTGCATCATCAGCACTTCCACGTGCAAACGGACAACCATCTCCTCAGCTGATTTATTTACCTGAAACTCCGTTTTCTGTTGAAAAGTTTGTTGATGATATAAACCGTCTTCATAATTCATATAATTCAGTTGTAGTTGCGGTAAGTGAGGGATTAAAAACTGAAGATGGCCAATATGCAGCGAGTGGTCATCTTTCTGAGATGGTTGATGTATTCGGACATAAATATCTTTCTGGTCTCGGAAAATTTCTTGAAAGCGTTGTCAGAGCAAAAATAGGATGCAAAGTACGCTCAATTGAATTAAATGTTATGCAGAGATGTTCGTCACATCTGTCTTCAAAAACAGATCTGGATGAAGCAGAGCTTATCGGACAGGAAGCTGTAAAGGCTTCATTTAAAGGTGTGACAGGAAAAATGATGATATTTAAACGAATTTCCACACAACCATATAAAATAGAAATTGATTCATCAGATATAAATTCAATCGCAAACAAAGAAAAATTATTTCCTCAGGAGTGGATAAATGAAGAGAAAAACAATATCTGTGATAAAGCTGTTGAATATATACTGCCATTAATTCAAGGTGAAGTTCAGATACCGACCCAGAATGGTCTTCCTGTTCATATAGAAATATAAATTAGGCAATATACCATGGATTTCTGGAGGGGCAGATTACCTATCTGAGTTCAGTGGGAAAAGTAAAATACCACCATCTTTAAGATGGTGGTATTTTACTTTTCCCTATAATTATACATAAATGTAAGATAAGATATAATTCATTATAATTTTACAGAGCTTTTATTGAAATTTTGTGTAAATGATGGTAAATTACTTTAAAAAATGTAAAAAACACAGATTGGAAACAAAAAATAAAAAAATCATTGAAATTATCATGTATTTTTGATATAATAATATTTGTAGATTATGCCTATTTATTAATACAATAAATGTTTGCATAAATCACTACAGTAAAAAATGATAAATATGGAGGAATATTAAATAGTAATATGGGTCAAACCGATTGCCAAAAGAAGGCATTTGTATTTCAGGGAGTGGGAAGCAATATTGAAAAAACAATTTCAGTTTTTGATTCTGCACAGATAAATTATTTTCATGAGTTATGTGAAGCAGTATCAGATTTTTCCGGAATTAACCTTACAAAGTATCTGTATGACATGTCTTGTTTTGAGGGAACTGACAAGATATTTGCTGAATGGATACTGACAGGTCTGAGTGATTGTACTGTATTTCATACATGCATTCAGAATGACATTGTGCCTGATTACATTATTGGATATAGTCTCGGTCTGAACAATGCTATTTATTGTTCAGGTTCAATACACCTGGAAGATACTGTACATATTTTATCTGGAGTTATCAGAAGTATTATCGAATCACAAAAAGGCAGATTAACTTATGATATGGGAGTAATAGTGGGTCTGGACATGCAGACCGTTAAGGAAATAATTAATTTATATTCATCATGCAAACATGTTATGATTGCAAGTGAAAACTCAGAATACTGCATTGTTATAACCGGAGTATGCAATGAAGTTCAAAAAGTATTGGGAAAGGCTCAGAGTCAGGGTGCATTAAAAACAAGGATGTTAGATGTTCCATGTGCATTTCACAGTAACATGCTTATTGATTGTGCGTCGTATTATTATAATAACATTGAAAACATTCACTTTAATGATTCTAAGATACCGGTCGTTTCGATTTACGATCAGAAGATCTTAATTACAGGCAATGAAATATATAATGAACAGCGACGTAATTTTCTCAGTAGCATGAAATGGAAAACAACGATTGAGTATCTCGAAAAAATAGGTGTAAATGAATTCTGGGATATGAGCACAAATGGTTCAATGAAAAAATCAACGGTTCTGACAAACCCTGATTCATCATTTTACACTATTAAAACACTATACAAATCATTAAATGTATAAAATTGGAGGAAGTTGTTATGAAAGAAATTACAGAGGAAATAAAAACAGAATTGAAAAAAATGATTTATGAATTTTTTGCTGATGAATGTGAAACAGATATAAATGGATTAAATCCTCAGACAAATGTTATAGATGAGTTGGATGGAGATTCCTTAATGGTAATAGAACTCATTGAAACAGTTAAGAAAAAATACGATTTAGATTTAAAACTTCAGACTGTTGGAAAATTTCTTTTGAAAAAACCTGCTGAAACACTTGAAGAAATAGTAAATTTATTTTATATGATATATCAGTATGAGGATGATATTATTAATGAGGCATAAATATGAGTGATATACATTCAGGAATTTCACAGCTGTATATTCAGGACAATATAGGGGTAGTTCAGATATGCAGTGACAGGAAAAACCATATTGTTTTGCCTGAATTTGCAGAACTATCTGTTATAGACAGATGGGTAAATGAAAATAAATTAAAGGCACTTATTATCACAGGAAATGGTAAGCATTTTTCTGATGGAGCAGATTTTAATAAAATAGTAACTGAAAAGGAAAATACAGAAACTCTTGCAGCAGCAATTGAAAAAGGCAGAAAACTTCTTAATTATATTGAGAGACTTTCAATAATTACGATATCAGCAATCAATGGTGCATGTTTCGGGGCAGGCCTTGAAATAGCATTAAGCTGTCAGTTCAGAATAAGTGCACCAAATGCTTTTTTTGCTTTGCCTGAAGCTTCAAGAGGAATTATTCCGGGTATGAACGGCGTAGAGCGTTTGTCAAAACTTATTGGTAAAAGTAATGCAATCAGATTATCATTGACAGGTGAAATGTTATCAGCTGAATCTGCCTTAAAGGCAGGAATTATTGATTTTATCTCAGACAGTGACTGTATGAAATCAGCTATAGAATTTGCAAAGTCATTGATTGATGAGAGGTCACTTTTACAGATAAACAGCATCGTAAAGGCAGCATCAGGCAGTCCTGATGCTGATGAATGTTTTATAAAAGCTGTGTCTTCCATGGTGAGCAAAGATGAATAGTGTGTATATATTAACTGCACAGGGAACGGATATTGACTCATTTGGTCATGTAAACAACTCAGTATATATCCGTTACCTCGAATGTGCACGATGGAACTTTTTCCATGATAATGGTCTGTTGGAAAACACTATTTCAGGAGAAATGTTTCCTGTTATTCTTGAAACATCGATCAGATACATAAAAGAAATACATATGTTTGATAAGGTCAGAATAGATACACAATGGACATGCATGGGTGGTGTCGTATGTAATGTTCACAGAATATATAATGACCAGACAGATGTATTGTTTGCCAAAGCAAAATGCAAGCTTGCATTTGTATCAAAGGATCGTATTATCTGTGACATTCCTTTAAAGGTAAAGGAACTTATTGAAGGGAACATTGGATGAATATTCATGATAATTGTATATATTTAGACCTGCAGAAATTGTTTTATGAAGTTTGTAATAATAAAAAAGGTATTCTGACAATTATGCAGGAAATAAAAAAGGCTGTAAGTAACGGATGTGCGGCAGCAGTATTTGTTATAAGTAATGATAAGTCATTTAATATGCCTGATCATGAAAATAAACTATATTTTTATGAAAAACTTAAAGAACTTGATATTATTACATTCCTTATATGCAGTGATTTTTCAGATATACCTTTGGAAATTATGCTGATGTTTGACGTACGGCTGGGTTCAGCCCAATACACTCATAAAAAACCAGATGATACTGATAAATATATATTTGATTATAATTCAAGAATGAAAATTCTTTTAGGTGAAAGCAATAAAAATATAGTATGTGTGTTAAACGATGAAGAAAAAACGTTTATGGAGCTTGCAGACAGGTACATAAAAAAAATTCTGGGAAACAAGGATCCAGGTCAGCTTTGTGCTTTACTCAGATGCTTTTCGCATATAAAACAGGATTCAATAGAGGAAGCAGAAATGCTAAAAGAAGAATCCAGACAGTTTTGTTCGCTTATTTTACAGCAATAAATAAAGGATATTGATTTATGAGGTTTGAATTAGAAAATCTTTTTCTTGATATCAGCGATAATACTGGTATATTGACACTTAATGCCTCTCATTCGAATAAAATGACGCAGGAATTTTTTGAAGATTTCAGTATGGCAATATCAGAATGTGAAAAACATAATATGACGGGACTTATCATTTCAGGAGGAAGGCATTTCAGTACGGGTGCAGATGTTGATCAGTTGCAGCAAATGATAAAGTCACAGTCTGTAGTAGAAGAAAAAGGTGACTGTGATATCATTCCCCAAGGACATCTTCGTGATAAAAATACATTTATGAAGCTTCACTTTATGAAATACCCTGTTATTAGTGCCATAGGCGGATTTTGTATTGGTTCAGGATGTGAAATAGCACTTAACAGCCATTTCAGAATATGTGAAAAAAATCTGAAAATGGGTTTGCCTGAATCAACTTTCGGATTATTGCCAGCGTTGGGCGGATGTGTGCGCAGTACACAGATAAGCGGGATTTCAGGTGCAATTGAAATAGTATTTTCAGGAGATTTGTTTTCAGCTGATGATGCTGCAAGACTAGGACTTGCTGATATTATTACGGAAAAAAAAGAAAGCCTGAATACAGCACTGCTTTTTCTGGAGTATATTAATTCACATGGAGAATATGATAAATCATTAAAGAACATTTATCTTAAACAATTCCTTGAAGAGAGATGATAATTTGAATGTTGGTATAATAGGAAACGGGAAAATGGGCAAGGAGATATTCTGGTTTTTCTTCTCAGGTGGACATAACGTATCTGTTATCTGTATTGAAAATGAAGAAGAATTCAGAGCCCAGATTGAAAAACAGCTCAGGAAAAATCTTAAACGAAAATTAATTGATGAGTCTGAGTTTAATAACCTGATGAACAGCTTCAGAATTTCATCAGATTATAGTCTGCTTAATAACAGTGATATTGTAGTTGAAGCGGTTTTAGAAAATGAAAGTCTTAAATCTTCTATATTTGAAAAAGTTGAATCGTTTGTTTCTGGTAAATGTATACTTGCTACAAATACATCTTCTATACCATTGGCTGATATATTTCAAAGGTGTAAAAATAAACAGAGATGTATTGGGATGCATTTTTTTTATCCTGTAAAGCTTAGTCAATTTATAGAAATCAATACCGAAAAATTTACATCAGATTACTCAATTGATATTGTTAAACAGATTGTCACTGAGAGCGACAAAAAATATATTGTGCTTAGTGAGAACTGCAATATGTACCTTAACAGAGCAATTTCTATAGTTGCTTCACATGCATATGTGTGGAAATGTGAGAATAATGCTTCGTATTCATATATAAATCATATATTAGACGATCAAATGATGAATTATTCTGTTTTTGAAATGATTGATTCAATCGGAATCGGAATTGTCAGTGTAAGTTCTGATTACTTTGCTGACTTAAGATACAGTTTTATTTTAAAAAAATTCGGAGATGAACTGAAACGTCTTATTAATGATGGATGTTCAGGAAAACCGGAAGAATTTTTAAAATACTTTGAACCATCAGATAATAAAGAAAACAAAGCAGATGGAGCACAGCTGACGGAGAGTCTGTTTGCCATGCTTATGAATGATATAATATATTTATCCGGTATAATACAGACTGATGTGGAGACATTGAAGTGTGCAGTGCAGGAAGTGCTTGGCCTTACTCATACATTCGATTCTGTATACACAAACTGCGGATATGATAAAATAAAAGTTTTACTTGATTCATATTATCTGAAAACCAGGTGTGATGTATACAGGGTATTTGAAAAAGAGAAGTATGATAAATACTTTCTGACTGTATAGTATTTTATATCTTATAAGACGTGTGTTAAATATCATGTAAACAGATATTTTAGTTCGTACTTTCTTACAGTAAGCAATTCAATTTTATATTATAGAAGAACAGTTCAGAAATTAAAACAGCCTTAAGGAGGTTTTAGTGATATGTCAAAGAAAATTGTTGTAACAGGTCTCGGAATGGTTTCATCATTGGGAAGTAATGTTGCGGAGAACTGGGAAAACCTTAAAAATGGTAAGTCGGGAGTATCAGAAATAAGCATTATTGATACTTCAAAACTTGAAACAAAGATTGCTGCTATGGCAGACAACGGATTTGAGGAATACGTTGCAGGTAAAGTTTCAAAACGTCAGAGAAAACAGATGACTCGTTCAATGAGAATGTCAATAGCTGCAAGTAATGAAGCTATCGATGATTCAAAGATTGATTTTCAGAGTTATGACTGCTCAAAAGTAGGAGTAATAATGGGCGTAATTGATACTTCACTTAAAGAAGAAGAAAAAGAAATTTCTGAGTCACACATGATAGTAAGATCAATGCCGAGTGCTGCAGCTTCATGGATTTCAATACAACATGGTTTAAAAGGACCAGGCTTTAATGTTTCTACAGCCTGTGCATCAGCTGCATATGCAATTGCAGTATCATCTCAGCTTATCCAAAGCGGAATGTGCGATATGGTTATAACCGGGGGGCTGGGTTCAACAATAAATCATGATCAGATTTCAGGATTCAATCAGATAATGGCGATGTCGGTCAATAATGAAAACGCATCATCTGCATGCAGGCCTTTTACTAAAGACAGGGACGGATTTTTACTTGGTGAAGGTGCAGGAACAATAATTCTTGAATCAGAAGAATCAGCACTTAAGCGTGGGGCAGAAATTTATTGTGAACTTGCAGGATATGCACTGACTGAAGAAGCTTGTGATATTACAGCACCACAGGCAGACGGTGTCGGCATGACAGAATGTATGTTAAAGGCTATTGAAAATTCGGATTGTTCTGTTTATGATATTGATTATATAAATGCACATGGAACATCAACTTATCTGAATGATAAATATGAAACAATGGCTATAAAATCAGTTTTTGGTCAGAGAGCAGCAAATATTCCTGTTTCATCAACTAAATCAATGCTTGGACATACACTGGCAGCAAGCGGCGCAATTGAAGGAATTACTACAATCCTTACAATATATGAAGGCGTAATAACACCGACGATAAATTATAATACTCCTGATCCGGAACTGGATCTTGATTATGTACCTAACGTGTCAAGGAAAGCTGATATCAATACTGCTATTTCAAACTCATTTGGATTTGGTGGACATAATGCTTCACTTGTGTTTAAAAAATATAAAAAACAAAATTGATAGGAGATAAAAAAATGCCTGTAATACAGTTAAAAACAAATTGTTGTCTTGATAAGACACAGTCGGATGCAGTATTAAAACGTCTTGTTGAATGTATATCAACATCAATAAATAAGCCACTTCCTAATATTATGGCTATGTATTCACATAAAGAGATAATAATGAATGATTCAGATGAAGATGCTGCATATGTGGAAATCATGTATGTAGGTGATTTTTCATCAGAAACAAAAAATAATTTATGTAACAGTGTATTAGAAATACTTATAGATTTTCTTGATATAGACCCTGAACGAGTATACATTAATCTGAATATAAAAGCAAGAGAAGATGCATGGAAATATGTTAAGAAATCATAATTAAGGGGGAAAATAAAAGATGCAATGGTCTGTAAGAATTTTACTTAACCCTGTAATAGTAAGACTGCTTATTTATGGAGTAAATCCAATTGATCTGGAGTACGTTCTGACAAAAGTAGAAAAACTTCCGCTTGTCAATGGAAAAGTACTTGAAAAAACATGGCTTGATGAATGGAATAAGAAATCATCCTATTATTTTGAACTTGCAAAAGAAGCAGAAAGTAAGAAAAACATTGTTACTGCAAGAGAAATGTATGCACTTGCTTCAAAATGTGACTATGCAAGTTACCTTATAAGTTCAGATGATATTGAAAGCAAAAGAACAGTATACAAACAGCTTGAAACAAGCTACAGAAAACAGACAGAATATTTTGATAATGAAGTTGAGTACACAGAAATACCGTTCCGTGACGCAAAAGTACTTCCTGCATATATACATTATCCCGATAAAAACAAATTTAAAGCTCCATATCCTGTTGCAATAATTTTTGCAGGAATGGGAAGCTGCAAGGAAGAACTCAATACATTGACTCTTCCTCTTGTGGAACGAGGAGTTGCAGTAGTTTCATGTGATCAGCCGGGAACAGGTGCTGCATTGTTTGACTATGATATAAAACTAAAGGCAAATGAAATCGAACTGGCTTTTGAAAAAACAATGGATGCAGTCAGCGCAAATAATAAACTTAATGAAAATAAGGTTTGCTCGTATGGTCTCTGCATGGGTGGAGGATATGCGTACAGATTTTGTGTAAAGGATGAACGTGTGAAGTGCTGTGTAAATTTATTTCCATTGTTTATAGGCAAAATAAGTCCCGATAAATTGCCTAGATGGATGAAGAGCGGAAAATGGGCGCTTTTCCAGACTGGTGAAATCGAAAAAGAAGAAGATTATTATGCAGAAATGAGCGTACTGGAAGAGGGCAGTTTTAACTGTGATTATCTGTTGGTTCACGGTATGTATGATAACTGGATGGCACCTGAAGCATGTGAGCATATGTTTGATAAAGCTTCAGGATTAAAAGAAAAAATTGTTGCAGAGCAACCGCCTGTATTTTCAACAGGTGAGGCAATTACCCATACAATGCCTGTTGGTGAGCAGCTGCATTGGCTTAAGCATACAGTTTCTGACTGGATAGCAGAACACCTTGACAGAAAGGACGACTAACAATATGAATAAATTCATTGATTCATTATACAAATATGCAGAAGAAAAGCCCACATCGACATTAATCACTATTGATGGAATCAGCATTACATATGGCGAATTCAAAGAATATACAGAAAAAATATCTATGTCACTTAATACACTTGGCATTTCAGAAAATAAAAAGGTCGGACTTATTATTCCGAACAGTCTTCAATGGTATAAAATTTTCTGGTCAGCTATACGAATCGGTGCTCAGCCAGTTCCTGTTGATCCTCAGAGTGGAGAATTGGAGCTTAACAGATTACTTGATATAACAGATATGGAAGTCTGCTTTATTGCATGCAAATACAGAAACAATAACATTCTTAATACAGTTAAAAGTATAATTGAAAAACATTCAAATATAAAGCACATAATTGTTATTGATTCAATCTGTACTGATTTTGATACTCCAAAATTTATGACATATGAAAAATTTGTTGGTTTAGGTGAAGGTAAGACTCTGTCACAAGTGTATAATGTTGATGATGAGCATGTAATGTCATTGGCATGTACTTCGGGAAGCACCGGAAATCCGAAAATTCTTTCAGTTCCGTATAATGGATTCTATGATGCAATAAAGGATATATCAGATTATCTTGAGTTTGATTCTTTCGATACAATGATGATCGGCATGCCATTATATCATCAGGGTGGATTCGGAATGGGAATGCAGGTTGTTGTTAAAGGTGGAAATGTAATTTATCAGCCTCAGTTTGAACCTATGGAATTTCTTAAAACTGTTGCCCAAAAAAAAGTTACAGTTATCCAGCTTACATCAACACTTGCAAAAATTCTGCTTTCTGTTCCTGATTTTTACAGTTATGATATGTCATCTGTAAAGGTATGCTATTTTGCAGGAGAGGTACTTCCAAAGGAAATCGCAAAAATATTTGTAGAAAAGCTTAATATAAGAGTAATTAATGTAATAGGTTCATCTGAAACCGCTACAATGGTAGTATGGGATTCAGAAAATGATTATGATACTGACCCGAGCGACTTCAGGGAATTGCCATTTACTAAAGTAAGAGTACTTGACGAAAACGATAATGAAGTTGATACTGGTACAGCAGGGGAACTGTGTATCTATACATCAGCAGTAATATTTAATTATTATAAAAATGATTATGAATCAGCTGCAAAGGTAATTAATTTTGATAATAAACGTTGGTTTAAAACAGGTGATCTGGTTGAGAAGCTTAATGACGGAAGAATAAGATTTGTAGGAAGAAGTAAAAGAATTATAAAGCGCGGAGCAAATCTGGTTCATGCTGAAGAAGTTGAATCTTTCCTTCTTTCATATCCTAAAATACAGGCAGTTGCAGTTACAGCTGAAGATCATCCGATAATAGGTCAGCAGATTGTTGCATATATACAGTCAGTTGGAGGACAAAATGTCACCAGAGGAGAGCTTGCAAGATATTTTGATGGTAAAATGTCTGCGTATAAGCTTCCGGATAAAATTATTTTGACTGAAGATTTACCGAAAGATATTGGCAAAATCCAGTTTAAATATATTAGAAAATAACATTTGTTAAAATGGAGGAATTATAAAATGAATGATTTAAAATGGAATGAATTTGCTAAGAATATTTCTGATTATGTAGGTGTTGACGCTGATCAGATTAAACAGGAGACAGACTTGTATTCTGATCTTTGTATGGACTCTCTGGGACTTTTTAGTATGGGGATGTACTTAAACAATATTTATAATCTTGAAGTCCCGCTCTCATCAGTGGCTGTTATAAGCAAGGTAGGAGATATGTTTAAGTTATTAGATGAAGAGGGAATACCTTTAAATGTATAATATGAATTTATTCTTTATACCTCATGCCGGCGGTTCGGCAATGGGGTATATGAATTTCAGCATGTTTCTTGATAAACAGATCAGACCACTTCCGCTTGAACTTGCAGGAAGAGGAAAACGAATATCTGAAAAATGTTTTTATGATGTAAGATTATGTGCAGAAGATTTGTTTGAAAAAAATTATACTCTTTTTAAAAATGGCAGATATGCTTTTTTTGGTCACAGTCTCGGAACAATAATTGCATATGAACTTTCAAAAATTATTCATGAGAATAATTTTCCTGAACCTGAACATATGTTTGTTTCCGGAAGACCTGCCCCATGTGAAAAAGTAAAATCAGCTTTTGATAATATCTCTGAACTTAATGATGATGATTTTATTGCACAATTTTCTGCTGCAAGTGCATTGCCTGAACAAATATTAAACAATAAAGAAATATTAAATATGATTTTGCCGGTTCTGCGTGCAGATATAAGTATGGCTGAGAGATATTCAGCAGATTATAATTTATATAAGGTTCCTTGTGATATAACCGTTTTTTACGGAAAAGAAGACAAATTGTTTTCAGGTAAAGATACATATACATGGAAAAAGTGCACTGATAATAATTATAGCGAATACGGATTTGATGGTGATCATTTTTATTACAGCAATCCTGTAAACAAAAAGAAGCTCTGTGAAATTATCAACAGCATTCTTATTAAAAATATTTAAAGAACGCTATGGCAATAAGAGTTCAATATTAATATACGCAATGACTTACTTAGATAAAAAATTAAGAATATCATTATAAAAGTATTAAATTAATTATGATATTGATTTCTCAAAAGGAATGGTGAGTTATGGTTAAAACTTTTAATAAAACATATGAAGATTTTATGAGAAAATTTAATCCTGAACATCAGGTGATTCACTGTGATGGAATTGATCTGGACAAACAACATTTTCAGATACGGGTTGATCAGTTGACGGCACATCTTATAAACCTTGGTGTAGAAAAAGGTATGGGTGTAGGATATTCAATAATAAACTGTGGCGATAATCTTCCGTTGTTTATTGCAATAGCAAGAATAGGCGCTTATGCTGTGCCTCAGTTTCAGGGAATACCTCATGTAGCAAAATCTGCAATGTTTAAAAATGCTGGAATTGTTCTGGCAGTTGTCGATGGATTGCAGGCTGATGGCTTGAAAAAAGAGGCTGATAAAGCCGGAGCAGATTTTAAAATAGCAGTTATTGATAATTGCAGCGATTACTATTCACTAAAAGGCGAATGTAAATCAGATATAAATATAAACGACTATGTTATTGATGATCCCGATGAAGATTTGACCCTTCTTATTGCTTCAAGTTCAGGTACGACCGGAATTCCTAAAATGGTAAAAATGACACAGAAAACTATAGGTTCAGAGGTTACTGTAGTTATTGAGATGGTTACAAAGGGAAGAATTGATATTAATAAAAATTCTGTTGTAAATGTTGCATTTCCTTTGTCTACATCTGTAATAAGTATTATTATAGGAACTGCATTCAGTGGTGATACAGTAATATATTCAAACGATAATACACCATTGAAATTCATTTCTAATATTGAAAAATGGCAATGTAATTACATGTGCTCACCACCGGCATTTTATGAGTCAATGCTTCTTCTTAAAGATAAACAGAATTTTGATTTATCAAGTCTTCAGGTTGTCGGAGCAGGAATGGATTTTTGTTCACCTGCATTGCTGTCAAGACTTAAAACAATGTTTCCTAATCTGACAAAGTACGTTAACGGTTATGGCCTTGTAGAGACATGCAACGTATTTATGCATACAAATGTTGATATAAGCGGAGATGAAATAACAGGAGTAAGTACACTGACACTCGCTGAATCTGTTGATAACATTATTGAGGTCCGGAATCAGGATGGCACTATTGTTGATAATGGACAAACAGGAGAGCTTTATATAAAGGGTTCAAATGTTGTCAAAGGATATGTAACTCAGAGAGATGATTTATCCGGAATATTTGTTGACGGTTGGTTCTGTACAGGTGATATTGTCCGTAAGGAAAGTGATAAAACGGTTACTCTTATGGGAAGAATGAAATATTTTATAAAAAGAGGCGGAAAGTCAGTTTCACCTATCGTTGTCCAGAATGCAATAAATGAAACTGAAGGTATTCAGGATTCCGGTGTAGTAGGAGTTCCACATCCTCTGTTCGGAGAGATGATCTGGGCATTTGTGGTCAGATCTTTGGGTTCTGAGGCTTCATTAAAGGATATAAAAATGTGCTGCCGTCAGATACTTCCTTACTACATGATGCCTGATCAGGTAACATTTATTGATGCAATTCCTAAAAAATCAGGTGTAGGTAAAGTTGATTTTGAGAAACTTAAAGAAATGGCTGAATCAGAACTGAAAAAAATCAATTTTAAATAGTATAATTAAAACATAAAGCTGCATGGTTAAATTAACTGTGCAGCTTTTGATATATAGAATTAGCACTATATCAGTTTTATTGCATATGTTACATGTGATAAGGTTCTCTTTGCAAAACTTTATCCTGAACAGGGAAGTGAAATCCGTTTTCCAAGACTTTATGGAGGAAAATTTTATTTCGGATGCAGTCAGCATGGATTATGGGTAAGTCAGATTTAAAAATGAGCAGGCTTTCAATGTGAATTATTATAAACGTAACCGGTGACATCAAAGAGCAAAAAAAGTCGTGTATTTTTTTCCTGATTATGATATAATGATTGTACATTAAATGAAAGTGAGAAAGAAAAAATGCCACATAAGGAAAAAATAATTATAAGGAAGTTAAACGAGAATAACCTGAAAAACGTTTCGATTGATATTCCAAAGGAAAAGATTGTTGTATTTACAGGAGTATCAGGATCAGGAAAATCAAGTATTGTATTTGATACAATTGCAGCTGAAAGTCAGCGGCAAATGAATGAAACATATCCGGCATTTGTAAGAAACAGACTGCCAAAGCACAAAAAACCAAAAGCAGATCTTATTGAAAATTTATCAGCATCAGTAGTAATAGATCAGAGTTCATTAGGAGGAAACGCACGATCAACTGTTGGAACAATAAGCGAAATGTATTCAATGCTTCGTGTATTGTTTTCCAGAATAGGTACCCCATACACAGGAACCGCCTCGTTTTTCTCTTTCAATAATCCTAATGGCATGTGTACCGAATGCTCAGGACTTGGAAAAATAACAGAACTTGATATTGAATCGGTTTTTATACCTGAAGGAACATGGAATAAAGGCATGACAGACATGACATTGTTTAAGCCCGGAAGCTGGTACTGGCAGCAGTATTATGATTCTGGACTTTTTGATCCGGATAAAAAGTGGAAGGATTATACTCAGAGAGAGCGTAATATTATGTTGTACGGAGCTGAAGAAAAGGATGGCGAGCGTATCGATAAGCATGTGGAGGGTTTGTATAATCACTGTTCCCGTTTGCTGCTCAAAAGAGATTTATCAGAAAAAAGTGATGCACTTCAGAACAGAGCGTCAGAACTGATAAAGCAGAAAGAATGTCCATGCTGTCATGGAAAACGTCTTAATCCTACCGCACTTTCATGTAAAATAAACGGATATAATATTTCGGAGATGTGTGACATGGAATTTTCACAGCTTCGTGAAGTATTGGCCGGGGTTAATGACTCACGAGGAAAAACAGTAGTTGATTCACTTTTAGCTTCACTTACAAGAATGATAGATATTGGACTTACGTATCTTTTTATGAACAGAGAGACATCCTCTCTTTCAGGAGGGGAAGCTCAGCGACTTAAACTTGTACGTTATATGGGTAGTTCACTTACAGGAATGATATACATATTTGACGAGCCAAGCACCGGAATGCATCTACGTGATGTTCATCGTATGACAAAGCTTCTTAAGGATCTGCGAGATAAAGGAAATACGGTCCTCGTTGTTGAACATGATAAAGATGTTATCAGTATTGCCGACGAAGTAATAGATGTAGGCCCTATGGCCGGAATAAACGGGGGTCAGATTCTGTTTCAGGGAAGTTATGAGAAACTACTTACCTCAGGAACGCTTACAGGCGATGCAATGAATGAAAATATACAGATAAAATCAAACCCACGTATCGGAAAGCAGTTTCTGCATATTCAAAACGCAGATCTTCATAATCTGAAGAATGTATCTGTTGATATTCCTTTAAATGTACTTACTGTTGTAACAGGCGTAGCAGGTTCAGGAAAAAGTACACTCATAAGAGATGTATTTGCACATGAGTATGAAGACCGTGTTGTACTTGTAGATCAATCTCCAGTAACAGCAACAGGACGTTCAACCCCTGCAACATTTCTTGGATTCTTTGATGATATACGTAAGCTTATTGCTTCTGAAAATAATGTTGAAGCTTCACTCTTTTCATTTAACAGCAAGGGTGCATGTCCTTTATGTAAGGGAAAAGGATTAATTGTGACTGAGCTTGTTTTTATGGATCCGGTTACAACAGTTTGTGAGGAATGTGAAGGAAACAGATACAGCAGTCAGGCATTGTCATATTGTTATAATGGTAAAAATATTGTTGATATTCTTAATATGTCAGCACAGGAAGCGGCCGACTTTTTCAAGGATAATAAGAAAATTCAGAAATATCTTAAAGCAATGATAGAAGTAGGTCTTTCATACCTTTCACTCGGTCAGCCTCTCTCGACTCTTTCGGGTGGTGAACGTCAGAGAATCAAGCTTGCCAAATACCTTGATAAAAAGGGTAATATATATGTTTTGGATGAACCGACTACAGGTTTGCACGCTTCTGATATAAAGAATATTATGAAGCTGCTTGACGGTTTTGTAAAACGCGGTAATACTGTAATTATCATTGAACACAATCTTGATGTTATGAAACAGGCGGATTATATTATTGATATCGGACCTGACGGAGGAACAGGCGGCGGAGAAGTTGTGTTTACCGGAACACCTCATGAAATGGTAAATGGCTCTGACACAATTACCGCAAAATATTTTAAAAAATCTCTTTTATATAAATTTGAAAATTAATACTGATACTTATGCTGCAACATACTTACATGTTGCAGCATTTTTTTAGAAATTACTGATAATTTAATTGTAATAATTTTATAGATTTTCAGGAATCCGTATGCAGATATGTAAAAATAATTGCCTCTTAAAAAAAAATATGATATAATTATAATATCAGTGTTTAAAATATTTCATAGGGAGGTAATCCGGTTGTTTCCAAACAAAAAAATAGCAAAGTTTATTAGTCTCAATGGAGGAATAGCTGCTGCAAATGTAATAGTATTTTCAAAAGGTATTCTTGGATTTTCTGTTCTTAGCGGAAATGTTATTACAGCAGCGTTAAGTATTACTACTCTTGGTATGAGCACATTGGCTTTTTTTTATGGCAATTATAAAATTATTACGGCACCGGAGAAAATAGCAGTTTACAAAGAAGAAAATCTCATAGAAGAACATGATTATGTAGGAGCATTAAAGCAGAATCTAAATAAAAAAATCTTCAATGACAATATAGAACTTGCTATTAATCAGGTAGAAAGATTAAAACAGAAAAAAGCCACTCTTACAACGCTCCTTCAACAGGAGTTTTCATCTGCAGAAATGAGTTATGCAAGATTTCAGCAGATAATAGTGTCAGTAACAGATCTCTTTTATGGAAATTTAAGAGGAATAATTAACAGATTAATTATTTTTGATTATAATGAATACACAAGTGTTAAAAATGGAAAATTAAAAGGACTTACAAGTGATGCTATTAATGCAAAAATGAAAATATATGAGGAACACATTAGTTATGTAAATAATAAAATAGATAATAACGAGAATATTTTATTAAAACTTGATAGTTTATTGCTTGAAGTATCAAAACTTGATGACAAATCGGAAAATGAAATTGAAAATCTGGATGCTATAAAGAAAATAAATGAACTTATAGAGCAGACTAAGCTTTATAGGGATTAGGGGAGAATATTAATATGGAAAAAAACACTAAAGTAATAGGTGCATTTGCAGGTATTGCTGTGCTTATGTTTGGCGGAATAGCAGCAGGTCTTTCTATAACAAAGAATATAGGAAAATCTGACTCTGCAATTTCATCTGAAAAAGCTATGAAATCGTTGGAGAAAAAGGTATCGAAAATAAATGTCAGCAACGTTGAGGCAAGAAAAGAGCAAGTGGAACTTGATGCCTCATCACTTGAAGAAGAACTTCCGGATATATCAAAATATCCTCTTAGCGTTGAAAATACAACAGATACATATATTGAGATATTTTCATCAACTGAAAAATCAGGTGAAGAAAATGACGGATGGCTTAACGACGTAGCTGAAGCATTTAACGGTTCAGGTATAATTGTTGATGGACAAAAAGTTTCTGTTGCAGTCCGTCCAATCGCATCAGGAATGGGAATGGACTATATCTCGTCTGGAAAATATAAACCGGATTTATATACTCCATCCAATGAACTATGGGGTGAAATGTTAAAGTCAAATGGAGTTACAATAAATCTTGAAGAGGAAAAACTGCTTGAAAATGTTGCTGGTGTTCTGCTTTCAAAGAAAAAACATAATGAACTTATTGACAAGTATGGTTCAATAAATATGAAAACAATAACCCAGGCAACAGCAGACAGCGAAATATCAATGGGATACACAAATCCTTTTGCAAGTGCAACAGGTCTGAACTTTCTGATATCAACACTTCTTAATTTTGATCCTAAAGATCCACTTAGTGATACAGCAGTTTCAGGTTTTGAATCATTTCAGTCAAATGTTCCTTTTGTGGCTTATACAACTCTCCAGATGAGGGAGTCAGCCAAATCAGGAGTTCTTGACGGATTTATCATGGAATATCAGACATACATAAATTCTGCTGATTTGCGTGGAAGCTATATTTTTACTCCATTCGGAGTAGAACACAACAGTCCGGTTTATTCAATAGGAAATTTATCATCTCAGAAGAAGCAGATCACAGATGAATTTCTTGAATTCTGTGAAAAGGATGAATATCAGCAGCTTGCAGTAAAATACGGATTTGATTATCCTGATAATTATATTTCCGAAGTTCCTGATGTTTCAGGCGATACGCTTATTCAGGCACAGCATCTGTGGAAGGAAAATAAAGACGGAGGAAAACCGATAACAGCAGTGTTTGTTGCTGATATTTCCGGAAGCATGCTTGGTGAACCGCTTAATGAGCTTAAAAGATCACTTTTAAATGGTGCTCAATACATAAATTCTGATAATTCAGTCGGCCTTGTAACATACGCAACAGATGTATATGTCAATCTCCCTATTGCAAAATTTGATATAAATCAGAGGTCACTTTTTGCCGGAGCAGTAACTGACCTTGATGCCAGCGGAAGTACAGCTACATTTGATGCAATACTTGTCGCACTAAATATGCTCATGAATGAAAAAAACCAAAATCCTGATATAAAACCTATGTTGTTTGTTCTCAGTGACGGAGAAACAAATATAGGAAATGACCTGAGTGATGCTCAGGGAATTCTTGAAGCACTTAAGGTTCCTGTTTATACAATCGGATATAATGCAGATATTTCTGCTTTGGATAAAATTTCGAACATAAACGAAGCAGCAAGTATAAATGCAGATTCTGATGATGTTGTTTATCAGCTTAAAAATTTATTTAATGCACAGATGTAAAGGAGAATTAAAAATATGGGATTCTCTATGGAAACAGCTGATGCTCAGAAAATAAAAGTCCAGGTTGCTGAAGAAATTTTGCCTACTGACACGGAAAAATCAGAACTGATCAATATGACTAAAATAAATACAGAATCAATTACTAATCTTGATTTGAATTCTCTTGAGGAACGTCACCAGATTGTAAAATCAATTGATGATTTCGGCATGGAAACGATGAAAATGTCTGCAGATAAAAATACAATTCTTCAGTCGAAATTTATGGGTATAGATAATATCTGGGGAGGGAGCAGCAGCATTATTTCCGGACTTTTATCACTTAACACAGAAATGAAAAAGCTTGATCCTGGTGATATTGATTTTGGTGCATCAGGTATCTTAGGAAAGATATTTAATCCTATGAAAGCATATTTTGAAAAGTATCGCAGGGCGGATGAAAGTATTGATAATATTATCCGTACACTTGACAATGGAAGATCAATACTCAAAAATGATAATGTTACTCTTGAAATAGAAGAAATGTCATTAAAAAAAATAACATCAAGACTCAGTAAAGAAATTGAACTTGGAGCTCAGATGAATGATGAAATCACAAAAATTCTTCAGAATTCATCCGCTAACAATATTGACGAAGAAAAATATAAATTTATTTCCGAAGAAATACTTTATCCTTTACAACAGCGTCTGTTTGACCTTAATCAGCTGCTTATTGTAAATCAGCAGGGAATAGTATCAATAGAAGTCCTGCTCAAAAATAATAAAGAGTTAATAAGAGGAATTGACCGTGCAAAAACTGTGACAATAACAGCACTGAAAACAGCAGTAATTGTTGCAGGTTCATTGTATAATCAAAAGCTTGTTTTAAAAAAAATTCAGTCACTCGGTAAAATGACTGACAGTATTATGACAGGAACAGCAACTCTTTTAAATCAGCAGGGAACAGCGATAGCACAGACAGCAGCCGGAGCAGGAAGTGTATCAATTGAGTCACTGAAAACTGCATTTGAAGAAACATTTGAAGCATTGGATGTTATCAGTGGTTATAGGGCGCAGGCACTTGAAAGTATGGATCACGCAGTACATGAATTTAAAATGCTTAAAGATGCAAATTACCGATAAAATTTATTACTAATAATCAGTAAAAATACCCTCACTTTTATAGAAAAGTGAGGGTATTTTTGTAAGTTAAATCTCTCTTATTGAAAAGCAGTGATCCAGAGGACCGTTTCCTTTACCCAGATCAAGCATTGAACCAAGTGCACCTGATATATATTCTTTTGCATTTTTAATGCTTTCGGGAAGAGAAAGATCCTTTGCAAGATTGCATGCTATGGCTGCGGATAATGTGCAGCCTGTTCCATGTGTATTAGGATTGTCAATTCTTTTGCCATTGAACCAGAACGACTCATTATTATTTATATACAGAAAATCATTTGCATCGTTAAGGTTATGGCCACCTTTTATCAGTATAGCGCCAATGAAAAATTTCGAAATAAGTTCTGCAGCTTTAATAATATCATCAACATTTTTTATATTAATGCCGCTTAAAACTTCTGCTTCCGGTATATTAGGAGTTATTACGGATGCAAGAGGAATAAGCTCTTTAGTAAGACACTCTATTGCATCATCCTTCAGAAGTTTGTGGCCGCTTGTAGATACCATTACCGGATCAATAACTATTTTCTGAGCATTGTAATATCTGAGTTTTTGTGCAATAATTTTTATGAGTGGCACAGATGAAACCATGCCTATCTTGACTGCATCAGGGAAAATATCTTCAAATACACAGTCAAGCTGTGCACTTACCATTTCAGAAGTACATTCTGAAATTGCCCTTACTCCTGTTGTGTTCTGTGCAACTACTGCTGTAATTACTCCTTCAGCAAACATTTTGTGAGCAGTAATTGTTTTATAATCTGCTGACATTCCGGCACCGCCGCTGCAGTCTGTTCCGGCTATTGATAGTATTTTTTTCATTTTATAATTCCTCACTTGATTTCATTAAATGCCTTTACAAGATCCTGAGCTGCTGCTGTGATATCTTTTTGGGCTGCTACAGCTGAAACAACAGCAAATCCATTTATTCCGGTATCTTTAAATGTGCCGGCTCTTTCTTTTTTTATGCCGCCTATTACAACAATAGGTATATCTACATTGTTTCTTATTAATTTCAGGGTTTCTACTGTTACAGGATGTGCATTTGTTTTTGTACCTGTAGGGAACATTGCACCAACTCCAAGATAATCTGCTCCGTCAGCGGCTGCTTTGACTGCTTCATCAACTGTTGATGCTGATACACCTATTATTTTATCGTTTCCTATTATTTTTCTTACTGCGTCAACAGGCAGATCACTTTGTCCGACATGAACTCCGTCAGCATTTATTGCTGCTGCAATATCAGCACGGTCATTAATAATAAGCGGTATTTTGTATTTGTCTGTAATTTTTTTAACATTTATTGCTGTATAGTAAAACTCAAGTGATGAGCAATTTTTTTCGCGTATCTGTACAACAGTGCAGCCGCCTTTTATAGCGAGTTCAACGCATTCCTCCACAGTGTCAGTACTCATAAAATCCTGATCTGTACAGAGATAAAGAGTATAGTCAATATTATTTTTGTTCAATTTTAAGCATCTCCCCGATAATATTTGAATTTAGCAGACTAAGTGCATCAATTGTTGAAATGCGGAAGCTCCCTGTTCCTGAGGCACCAGATTCTGCGTATGCAAGTTCGCCGGCTATTCCCATTGATGCAATCCCTGCAACTGCTGCTGTAAAATAATCATTATCTGTAGCTCCGGCAAATGCTCCAATCAGGGCAGTAGTCATACATCCTGTACCGGTAATCTGTGAAAGCATCTGATGTCCGTTCATTATTTTTACAGTCTGACGACCATTGGTAATGACATCAATATTTCCTGTAATAGCAGTTATACATTCATATCTGTCAGCAACTTCTGTTGCAATTTCCTCACTGTTGTAATTGAGTGATTCCAGCGAAGCATCAACACCTTTGGTTTTTGAGTCAATTCCTGCAATAAAAGCAATTTCTGATAGATTTCCTTTTAAGACTGATACATGAACCTGCCCAAGAATTTTGTTGACAGTATGATTACGGAATGGCGATGCTCCTGAACCGACAGGATCAAATATAACAGGTATCCCAAGCTTGTTTGCTGTTTTCCCTGAAGCGATCATTGATTCTACTGTGCATTCATTAAGAGTTCCGATATTAATTACAAGAGAAGATGATACAGAAGTAATATCACTTGCCTCCATAATTGAATCAGCCATTACAGGCGAAGCACCAATAGCCAGGATAGCATTTGCACAATCATTTACTGTAACATAATTAGTTATGTTATGTACAAGTGGTGATTTGATTTTTACATTTTCAAGAAGTGTTATTATTTTATTTTTCATAAATACTTGACCTTTCATACAAAGTATACAATAATATTATAACATATTTGAAACTTAATTTGCTATCATAGTAAAAAAATAAAAAAATATTTTATAATAGATGTACATTTAAAAAGAAATATGGTATAATGTAAACATGTTCGTTTAAAAGTTTTTGAAAGTCGAGGTGAGTTAAGTGGATGCAGGAGGGAATAGCAGCACGAGCCGAAGTAGACAGTGTTCGTACTGCTTTAAAATTGTATTAAAAACTACACATCTGTGTATAGTTAACTCATGTTGCGATTTGTATAGAATTAAATAAGCCATACGGACATTAATTATTTATCGGTTTCGTGTTTTTAGACCTTAACCCTGATTTTTTTATTTAAAATTAAAATTTCGGAGGAAGATTTATGAAAAACGGAACTATTTCATTAGAGCAGATTATTGATTTGCTTGAACAAAAAAAGTATTCAGAATTACATGCACTCATATCTTATGCAGAGCCACAGGATATTGCAGAATTTTTTGAGAATCTTACAAAAGAACAGTACCCTGTATTGTTTCGAATTTTATCTAAAGAAATGGCTACTGAGGTTTTTGTTGAGCTTGGTGCAGATCAGCAGCAGTATCTTATTGAGCTTTTCAGTGATGTTGAACTCAAAGAAGTTCTTGATGACCTATTCATTGATGATACAGTTGATATTATTGAGGAGATGCCTGCTACAGTTGTTAAACGTATTCTTGCCAATTCAACCCCTGCCAGCCGTAAGTCAATTAATGAATTGCTTAAATATCCTGATGACAGTGCAGGAAGTATAATGACAACCGAATATGTTTGTCTGAAAAAACAAATGACTGTTGATCAGGCGTTTACATTCATAAGAAAGGTTGCTATCAAAAAGGAAACAATTTATACATGCTATGTAACTGATGAAAACAGAAAACTTATCGGGCTTATTATGGTAGCTACTCTTCTGATATCAGACAGAGAAGCAAAAATTGAAGAAATAATGGACGATCATGTTATAAGTGTTACAACTCTTGAGGATAAGGAAAGTGTAACTCAGATAATAGGAAAATATGATTTTCTTGCTTTACCTGTTGTAGATGCTGAAAATCGTCTTGTTGGTATAATTACAGTTGATGATGCTATTGATGTAATTCATGATGAAGCTGAGGAAGACTTTGCAAAAATGGCTGCTATGATACCAGCTGAAAGACCTTATTTAAAAACATCTGCTATTAATATATGGAAGATGCGTATTCCATGGCTTATGCTTTTAATGATATCGGCTACATTTACAGGAATGATCATATCGTCTTTTGAAAAAGCACTTTCCGCACAGCTTGTTCTTACAGCGTACATTCCTATGCTTATGGGTACCGGAGGAAATTCAGGAAGTCAGTCTTCCGTTACAGTAATACGTGGAATTTCACTTGGTGAAATAGAATTCAGAGATATACCAAAAGTCTTGTGGAAAGAATTCAGAGTTGCTATTTTATGCGGAATTTCTCTTGCTATTGTGTCATTCATCAGAATAATGATTATAGATAAATTGTTGCTTGGTGTTAATATTTCATTTATGATTGCACTTGTAATATGCCTTACTCTTTGTGTAACTATATTTTGTGCAAAGCTTATGGGCAGCCTGCTTCCATTAGTTGCTAAGAAAATAGGATTTGATCCTGCAGTTATGGCCAGTCCTTTTATTTCAACAATTGTTGATACTGTTACACTGCTTGTTTATATGGAGCTTGCAACAGTACTGCTTCATATTTAAATTTTTTATATTTGCAGTATGATAATACTGCTGATTGTATAAATAATAAACATAAAGACTGCATGGTTAAGAACTATGCGGTCTTTTATTAGACCTAAATATGGATTTTATCACGTTATACTATAAAAAAAGCAATCTTTTATTGACATAACGCATAATATGTGATACAATAACAGTGTAAAAAATATATATAGGATAGGGTTTATCAAACTTAGATATAAGGATTATTTAACAATGAACGGAGGGGTTAAGGTGAATAACATAATACCTGTAATTGAACAGATGGCACAGAAATATAATCAGTTATATCTTGCACCTGAGAAGGGGATATCAGGTACAGGGTTATATTCAGATATAGTACATTACGGTAAAACACCACCAGAGGTATTTAAAAAAATACAAAATGAATTAAGTGGTTTTAAATGCAGCAAATATGACAGGCTTTTTACTGAAATTACGCCTGCTGGTAAGGTAGAAATTTTGTATATTTATAATAACTCAGATTTTGAACGCTTCCTTCAGATTATGGCATACAGAGGTGAACCAGCGTGTATTCCTGATAAGATAGAGACCGCAGAAATAGAAGGAATAACTAACTGGAGAAAAATAGAAAAGCATATGCAGGATTATTTATTCAGTGGTGGCGATTCTGTTATGTGGAGTTCAGAACTTAAAAATTTTACAAACAACAGACAGAATTATCAGGACACACTTATTGTTATAAAGCGTTCTGATTACAGCGGTATCACTTATGAAAAATCGGGATACGCAAAGCTTCTTTGGAATGATATTTCTCTGAAGATAAAGATATATTATGCATGTACACATTACGTATGCCGAAAAATGTATGGCGGATGTAAAAATATTATCTGGAATGAACTTGTTGCTGACTGCATGGGAATATTATTTGCATTAAATAAATATGATGTATTATTGGCAAAAAAGTTTTTAGGAGTTTCAAAACACGGATATGATAATCATGGGCGACTTATCAATTATTGCAGTGAAACTGAAAATGATCTTAATGAACTTGCAGTTAAGATTTCAACTGTTATAGACAAGATGTCTGTACAAATTAAAAAACTGCTTGCCAGTGGTATAACAGATTACTATAATATACTTTTTAATCTTCAAGAAAGAATGAATACATATCTTGATATTATTAAATAAAAAAAGCATATGTTCTGAGCAATTATTATTTGCTCAGAACAAATGCTTTTAATTATAAGTCAGGCAACAGTCAACTGCTCCTGAGAATAGGGATTACATATTTGCGAGTTGATGATGCTCATTTTTTTGAAAATGATGACGGATCATATTTAACAACAGATAAATACTGGCAGTAATAGCTTCAGTTTATATTATAGATTATAACTATGATATAAATTATACGATGATTTTATTATTTTTTCAATAGAAAACTTTATAATTTTACTATATACTCACATGAAAAATCATACAAATTTTTCATTGACAAAGTGCATAAAAAATGTTATGCTACTTAATAAGAAATGCTTTATTTAACGATAAATTGAAATTAAGCGAGAGGGGTATGTTATTTATTATGGTTGATTGTGATTTAAAACAAAAACTGAATAGCCTTAAGGGATATTCGGTAATTCATGATGGAACCAACATCAAAGATACAATCAGTGCATTAGAATCAAGAATTGATGTAAATGAGTTTAAAATTGCTGTAGTAGGGGAATTTAGTTCCGGTAAATCTACCTTTATCAATGCAATAGCAGGAAAAGATCTGTTAAAACATGCTACTCTTGAAACAACTGCTGCACTTACTTATATTCACAATGTCAAGGCAAATGATACCAGAATAAATACATGTGTTATTAAATTTTCTGATAACACATCCAAACAGCTTGAGAAGCTTGAGGACCTTGAAAAATACACTACAACACAATCAGATATTGATGTAGTTACAGAAGTAAAAAGTGTTGATATATTTATTAATTTTATTGATGTTGATGAAGAACTGGTAATTGTAGATACTCCTGGTCTTAATGGATTAGCGGATAAGCATCGTGAACTTACAATTGAAGAAATAAAACAGGCTCATGCGTGTATTTATTTATTTCCCAAACGTGGCCTTGCTCAGACAGATATTGAATTTATCAAGTATATTTCCAATTATCAGAACACATTTATTTTTATTTACAATTTTATTGATGAATTGAATGTATCAGAGGGTGAAAGTGTTGATGATAAGATAGAGTCAATAAAAGAAAATATCAGTAAATTCATTACAAGTCAGAGTTCAAGAAAATTAATAACACATTACTGTGGTATGTCTGCATTAAAGGCACTTGCAGGAAAAGACAAATCGATTACCAGATTGTATGAAGATGATTTTTGTGATATTAATGATGAATCAAGAAAAGCAATTTATGAAGAATCAAATTTTTCTGTTTTTGAACAGATACTTAAATCCATAATAAATGATGTGAATTTTCAACATAACAGATACATATCCAACTGCTATACAGTAATGAACTTAATGGAATATATTCTGATGATATCAAAAAAGAAACAGAGTGAAGTTGAAAATTCAATTCTTAAGGACAGAGCGTTCAAGGATATCAGCCAGATAAAGAATCAGAAACGTAATATCAATGAAAATCAGGAAAACGTTCTGGAGCAGTTATATGCATTAATTGCTCAACTTTTTGAAGAAAACAAAAGAATTCTTTGCAACGATATTGATGAGAATATAAAAAATATATTTGATACTATTTCAAACATTATAAACAGTGAAAAGAACTATCAGGAATTTGAAGAAAAGCTTGAAAAAAAAGAATATAAAAAAATAATTCAGCGTCTTATTGATGAGTATCAGACTGAGTATGATTATAAGAAAGAAAATTGTTTTCAGCTTGTTTATAAAACTATATTATCTCGTATTGACGAATACAGTGATATAATAAGCATTATAGATAAAAATAAAACGGATCTTAAAATATCCGATGCAATAACCAAGGAACTCGCAGCTGACAGTATAAAAAATGATATTAAAAATCTTGAGCAGATTGCAATTAATAACAAAAAATTTCTTAATGACTTTAATTCCCAGAAAACAGGCTTTAAAAATGAAATTGAAAAAATATTTGCACAGATTGAGTCTGACAAAAACAAAAAAAATGAACTTATTGCTTCACAGCGAAGAAGAGAAGCTGCGCTTGGTGATAGACCTATTGAGGATGTAAGATATATAGTTGAGGAATTTGAAGAGGACAGAAAGGGCGTAGGAAGATTCTTCCAGTTCCTTATTGGCAAGAAGAAATCTACAAGACAAGTACCGCAGTACGATGACTCAAGAGGCTTTGAATGGGATAGAAAAAAGAGAGAAATAAAAGAAAGTACTGATAATGAACGTGAAGCTATAAATCGTGAACTTTCAAATCTTGAAGCTAAGAAATGTAGTCTGGAAGAAAAGATTGAACTCCATGACAAGGAATTTGATTCATATAACAGAAAAATGGAGATCCTGACACATGAAATTGCTGCAAAAAAAGACGAACTTTCCATGTTTGAAGAAAGACTGGAATCAGAATATCTTAACCTCAGAAAGAAGCAGCTTCGTGGTGATATTGAGAAGTATCTTTATGAAGGAGATTCTTCAATAATAAAACTTTTCAAGGATTCTCTGGAGGCTGATGTTGATTCAAATGCAAAGCTTGTAAGCGGATATATAAAGAATGAATTTGAAAAAAGATTAATGGAAAAGAACAATGTGCTTGATGAGATAATAAACGGAAACCTTATAGATATACAAAACAGATATAAAAACAAGAAGAACGAAATAGTGAAAATTGAACAAATGTATAATGAACTTAAGGTGGAATTGGAATATGAACAGACATCTGGCTCAGTACGAAGATAAAAAAATCGAAACGGATTTAGTTCTTAAAGATATTCGAAGATTTTATAATGAAAATGGCTATATAGCAGAATCCTCCATTATATCGGACTTTATTGAAATGCTTAATAAAGAGGAGTTTTCTATAGTAATAGTAGGCGAATTCAGTGTTGGAAAATCAACATTTTTAAATGCCCTTATGGGTGAAAAAATACTTCCTTCATATTCTGATGAAACAACTGCTACTGTTACTTTTTTGCGCCATAAAAGCAAGGCGGATAACGAGCAGAAGGGCAAAGTATATTATGCTGACGGAAGCAGTGAAGATATAGATAGCATTGAAACAGATGTTATTTCACATTACGTAAGTACGCGAAGTGATATACCAGTAGCTGCTACTGTAAATCATCTTGACCTGTTTCTTGATTCAGATTTCTTAAATGGTAATATTACCTTGGTGGATACTCCGGGCCTTAATGGTACAGCAGACGGACACAGGGAAATTACAGAGGCACAGATAATGAAATCAAATGTATGTCTTTTTATGTTCAGTGCTGATCGACCAGGAGGAAAGTCTGAATTTGAATTTCTCAGTCAGATAAAGACAAAAGCAAATAAGATAATATTTGTACTCAACAAGATTGACCAGATTAAAAAGAACGAAAATGAATCATATGAAACAGTAGCAAAAAATATGCTTAAAAATTTTGGAAAAATATTCCCTGATAATTCTGATGTACCTGAATTCTGGTGTGTTTCAGCATACCAGGCACTGGTGTCAAGATCATCACAGAATCTTTCATACAGAGGTCATTCATCATTGTGTGATAATGAAAAATACAAATTGCTTAAAATATCTAGAATGGAAGAATTCGAAGATGGATTATGGCACTTTATTACTGAAGGAAATAAGGCCAGAGATGGTTTGATTACTCCGGTATTAAGAGCTTCCAAGATGATAGATGAAACTCTGAAAAATCTTGAACTTGAATGCAGCATTTATGAATCAGCTGTAAATAATGATGATGCTCAGCAGATAATTGATGAGTTATCTGAAAAAATACATGAAACTGAAGAAAAGATGAATAAACTTAAGTCACGAATATATGCTGATGTTGAAAAGTGCAAAAAAAATATTATTGATTTTGCAGTAACAAAAGTCAGACTTTTTAAAGGAAGACAGCTTGCAAATCTGGAGAGTTTTCAGACTACTGAAGAATTGATTGAACTTGAGAAGAGTTTGCCATCAATAATTAATAATGGAGTAAGTGCTGCTACATTTGAAATGAAAGAAAAACTTGTATCAGATATGTCAAATGTTATGGCACGATATCTTCCGGATATAGCCGAGTCAGTACGTATTCTTGTCACTGAATATGAATTTACTATTTGTCCTGATTGTAAGTATAACCAGACAGAAAATTCGTTTGAGCTTGGAATTGAACAGTATCAGGACGGTGTAAACAGAATAACCAGTGAAATCAATGTTATACAAGAGGAACTTGATATTCTGTCATCAAAATATATGAAGGCTTTAAAATCTGAAAAAGAGAGAGAAAAGATAAGGCATGATCTTAATCTCTTAAAAGATGAAAAGCAGCAGTATGAAAACGGACTTGAAAAGCCTAAGGTAAAAAGAATTTATACTACAGAAGAAAAAAACAGGTTTAGTTTGCTCAATTTATTCAGACGAAAGAAAATTACTGAAACAACTGAATATATTGATGATACTGAAACACGTGCATGGAAACGTGATGTGGAGCAAAGACTTGCTGAATATTCACAACAGATAAGAGAAAAAACAGTTTTGTTAAATACCATTGTATACAATGGTAAACCAAGTGAAGAACTCAATGAAGAAATACATATGAAAACATCAATACTCTCGGAGCTTCATAAACAGCTTGATGAAAGAAGAACAGGATTTAAGGATAGATATGTCCGTGAAAATATAGCATTATTTCTTAAAAAGAAAATGTATATTGAAGCATTTTATAATGACGGTATTAACTCTTATTCAAATATTGCAGCTGAGGAAATTAATAAATTTACACATAGTTTTATTTTAAGGCTCGATGAACTTCTCAATAATGATCTCAACAGAAGATTTGATCTGATAAATAAAAATATTAATGCTCTTAAATATCAGCTTTCACTGTCAAAGGATGAAAAGGTAAATAAAATTAAAAATATTAAAAAACAGATAGGAATGATTAAAACTCTGTATCTGAGGATAGAGGAATTAAAAATTGCTTTGAATGCTGATTCTACTGACGGCAAAATAGCAATATAGCAAAATAAAAATGTCTTATGCCTGTCGGGCGGCTGTAATATGTATTTATGAGACAGAAAATGATCTCTTATTCAGTCTGGCTTGCATAAGCGGGACTTAAAAAAAATCTCAACCGGAGGTTTGTTGTGATGAGGAACATAGGAAATAACAATTTCATTATTTGTGTAGGCGATGATATCAGGTATAGATTTGCACAGGAACTTATGCCGGACGGACAAATTATTGATACAAATTCATTCAAAATAAGCAAAAACTATATATTTATTCATTCCAATGAAGAAAATGTGATATCTGACGGAAAGAAAATAATGGTATACACATCAAAGATTCCTGATGGCAGAATACTTGAATTTCCGGTTTCAGGTATTGATGTAAAAACAATATTAACTGATCAGAATAAAGTTAAAATAGGAAAAGTGCTTATTTTTGCAGATTTTCCATATAACAAGGAAGATCTTCATTATCTTGTCGATAAAATGTGTCGTAAAGCAGGAAGCGCAGGTATAAATGTCATACTTTATAATGAAAAAAGACGTGCGGGTTACACAGATATACAAAAATCAGATGAAATATTAAAACAGGCATATAACGAGTTCGGAGTATTTAATATAAAGATTTATGAGTATTTTCTTAATTCGGATAAAACAGAAATATTCAGGGCAGTTCCTGATAATGTCAGATTCTTTAAAAGTAAATATTCAAAAGAACTAAAAAGTTCTCAGTATAGAATAGATAACAGATTTGATATTCATTATAAGACATTTCTTGAAAGAACATATGAGCATTATTTTTCTTTTAACAATCCTGACGAATTTGCAAGATTTGTGAAATTGTTTGAGTTTGGAAATATAGATAAAAAAGCTGAAGACATATGGCTTATTTTTGAAAATGATTTTAAAAATATGTATCTTGATTTAAACTCTGATATTATGAATGAAATATCCGATTTCTATCTTGACTATATTTCTGAAATCATGAGTTTCCGTTTGGAGCAGGAGGAAATGATTATAAAGAAATCAGCCATAGACCTTTTTAATCGCAGCTTTGCAAATCATGTTAAGATCTCATGTTCTAAAACTGAACTTGAATATAAGGAAGTACTCAATAAAAATAATATAATTACAGAATTTACAAAGAGAATAGAAGATTATTTTTATATTCAGCTTAAGCAGATGCTATACCAGGCTGCTGATTCAAAGCTGAAGATAATAAATAAAATCATATATGCAGATTCAGAGAAGGAGAAGTAATTTATGAATGTTTCTGAAAAAGTTGATGCTGAGTTTATAAATGCCAGTACATTTAAAATTACAGATAAACTTTATAAAAAGGAAAATCTATACAATTTTGGCTTGCTTCTGCTTTCCGGTGATAATAATGAACTTGAAGCAAAAATTAGGTTTATTGATTCATTATCAGGAAGAATTGATTTGTATATTATGAAGAATGATATGAAAAAAGCACTGGTTTATACAGTGCTTTTGAGAAAAAAAGTTAATTCAATTATTGACCTGATTGATAAAAAGGGAATAGATTTAGTAGTTACTCCGTAATCTGGGTTTAAGTTTTTTATTATACAGGATGAAAATACCTTTTAAAGAATAGTCATAGGACAGACATATAAAATTCATTATCAATAAAAATTCGTATATATATATACTT